>NZ_KV796408.1:0-88681 GCF_001809185.1 Corynebacterium sp. HMSC072G08 | reverse complement strand
CAAAATCAATGCACTCTAAAACCGGAAGAGCCTCGTTACTGCCAGGAGAAAAGAGCACATGCAACGTCACTCGTCGGCGTCACGCCGCGCACTGTCACCGTGCGGCCCCTCGCCCCGCACGGCCTCGAGAGTCTCGGCACCATCTTCACGATCCGCGTCAAGCTCCGACCACTGCGCCTTCTTCTGCTCCGACTTCCGGTGCTTGCGTACCGCCGTGATGGCGAAGATGATGCCCAAGACAATCGGCACCCAAATCTTCGTGTACTCGAGCAGGAAGTCGAGCCACGCGGGTATATCAAACTCCGGGAACTCCCAGTCCGGTACGGGGATAGTCGGCAGATCGATGTGCGGGAAATGCGGCACGGGCAGTGTGACGGCCGGCGGCGAGGGCAGTTGCCAGTCCGGAAAATCAACATCGGGGATAAAGCTCAGCAGCCACCCGATAAATCGTTTGACGATCGGCCCGAGTACAAGAACTGCGAGCGCCCAGCCGCCTTTGCCCAAACCGGTCGCAATGGGAAACGCCACGCGCTTGAAGGTCGACGACTCCATTGCCGCGCGACGCTTGGCCCCGCGCGAGCCCGCGGGCGGCTCGAACTCCACGACCTCTGTCCCGTTGCGGTAATCGACGTCGAGGAGCTCGCCGAACATGTTGGTCTGCACGCGAAGATGCGGTTTCGTGCGCGCGGTGCCGGACGTGGTCATTGAGGAAAGCTTCTTTCCGCTGTGGCGGCGCAGCGGTATCCGGCCGTTCGATGCGGAATCAAACCTTCCCCACACGTCCCCGTCGACCTTCACACGTAGACGCACCGGTGGGCTGGACGCCCACGCCTTGAGGCGCTCGCGCAGATCGGCATCGAGAGGCGGATCCGTATAGGGAGTCGGATTCCCGTCGTCGCCAGTCGGGACGGCCTGCGGCCACGACGGATCGAGCTCCTTGAATTCCGCGTCATAACCACGCTCGACCTCGATAAGGCCTACATCGGGGTGATTAAGGCTCCACGTCTCCATGACTACCTCGTTCCCCTGCCACCAAGCTTGCCCAAACCCCACGCGACGACCATGAAGATCGGAATGTAGATCCACGCTCCGTCGTTAAAGTACATCCGCGACGCCACCCACGTCGCGACACCAACAAGAATGGGCAGCGTCCACGAAGGACGGAATCCGCGCGCGTCAACGAACGACAACACCGCCGTGAGCGCAAGATAAGCAGCAACGACCGTCCATCCAGCGGCGTTAGCAGGGACCAGCACGCTGATTATCCACGGCGCGAAAACTAGTGCGGCTACCAGCACAACTGGAATCACCCAGTGCCAGCCGGTGCGCTTTTCTTCAGATTCCTCTTCCTCCGCATCCTCGGTGGGGACGGGATGCGCAACCGATTCCTGTTCGATGTCGAAGACTTCGTCGTTGTTCACGTCAGACACGCTAACAAGCATTTCGACTAAATGACACCGTTATGCAATTACGTTTCAGTCTCGATTTCCTGCTTCCAACCGCCTCAACGCGAATGAAGTTAAAGGTCAACCCACCCTTCGAGTCCAATGTCTTCACAGAATTTCTCGTCATGGCTCACCACAATGAGTGCACCTTCAAAGCCTGCGAGCGTCTCCACCAACCACTGCACCGTGCTCAGATCCAGGTTGTTCGTGGGCTCGTCGAGGAGCAACAGCCGTGGCGCCGGTTGGGCCAACAATGTCCGCGCGACTTCTACGCGGAATCGCTCACCGCCCGACAGTTCGCCGCACTTCTTGGAAACATCGTCATTGACGAAGAGTAACTGTGCAAGGTGGTCCCGTAGCCACTGGGGATCGGCTTCCGGATTTGCCGCTCGCACCACGTCCCACACGGTGTTCTCAGCAGGCAGAGTGATGAGTTGGCGAACGAAGCCGATGTCGGAAAGTGCGTAGGCCACCTGGAAATTGGACCGCGCAGCTGCATCCGCATCACCCGCTATGGTTCGGAGGAGCGTCGTCTTTCCGGAACCATTTGCCCCGCCCAGCCGAAGTCGTTCGGGCCCGGTAACGATGAGCGAGCGTTCTCCCCCACGCGGAGTCAGCTCCACCACCTTCGTTCCCTGTGGCAATCGCGATTCCGGCAAGTGAAGAAACACTGAAGCGTCATCGCGAATGCGCAATTGTGCCTCGGCCTCCTCGCGCCGCGCGTCCTCCACCGACGCGGCGTGCGACGAGTGACGGCGCGCTGCCGATCGTTCCGAGCGTTGTTTATCAAGCCCCATCGCCATGCCAGGTTTACGCTTCGACGCAGCAAACTTCTTTCCGCGACGAGCATCACGCGCGAGTCGAGTTTCCATCTCTTGGCGTTTGCGCACAGCCTGCTTTCGTTGCGACCGCGCCTCCGTCCAGGCCTGTACCGCCTTGTCCTGTTCACGGGCAATCACCGATTCATACGCCGAATAATTCCCGGGGAAACTACGCACGCGGCCGGCAAAGAATTCAATAATTTCGTCCGCCATGTTCAACAGCTCGCGATCATGGCTCACCACCACAACGGGTACCGTCGATCTGGCCAGAAACTCATACACAGCCTCACGGCCTGCGCGGTCGAGATTATTGGTCGGTTCATCCAGCACATACAGCTCCGGCGTGCGCAGCTGCAATCCAGCAAGCGCGACCTTGACGGCTTCGCCGCCCGAAAGAGACTGAGCAGCACGCGACAGATTCTTAGGCTCGGAAATTCCAGCATCGGACAGTACCGTCTCTGCGTGCTCACGAATATCCCAGTGCCCCTCGACCAGCTCGAAATCGTGCTCATCAACGCCACCGCTTTCGATGCGCTCCAGAGCTTCCACGATGTCCCGAATACCCAAGAGGTCAAGAACCGAGTGCCCTTCCACTGATGCATGTTGCGGCAAATATCCACGGCGTTCGGGCACGCGGAACGAACCGGAGCTCGGCATAAGCTCGCCTGCGAGTATCTTGAGGAAACTGCTTTTCCCAGAGCCGTTATCGCCGACAATCGCTGTCACGCGGCGATTGATATCCACGGAGACCTCTGCGAAGCACTGGGTTCCGTCTGGCCAGGTAAGAGAAAGATGATCCGTAGAGACGACGGAATGAAAGAAGTTGGCAGCCATGAGTGAGCCTTTCAGCAGTTGGTGTACAAGCTGAAGGCCGTGCCTCGGCGCTTCAGCGAATTACTTGACAAGCACTTCGCTGTTCACTGGTCTTCCTTTGTTCGATAATTCGGACACCTAAGACTGTATCAGCTCGGGCCACCGGCATGTTAGCTTCGGCATCATGGATACAGTCCTGATCACCACCTTGTTTGTCGCACCGCCCGCCCGGCTCACGGAAGCCTATGAGCTCTATCGCACTCGAGCGAACGCTGCCGATGCCGCCGTCCTCGCCCAGTCCACACACCCGCGCCCAGTCACCGATGACCCTTACACGCTGTGGGAGCTGCGCTCCGAGGCCGCCTTCTACCGTCTCACACAGCCGCAAAAGATGGAGCTCTTCGAGTTGCGCAGCCTAGTGCGCTACAACAGCGACGACGATAAAATTTTCGATCGCGTGCACGAGAAGTTCTTCTTCGAGGACCACGACGAACCCACGGTGTTCCCTGGCCAAGTCTCTCAGAGCCCCAGTGTGAAACTCCCGGAATCCGCACCAGAGCGGATGCCGGGTCAGCTCAATTACCTACGGATTTCGTTCCTCAGCCAAGAGACGAACGCCACAACCGTCTCTCAGACCTTCCAAAAGTTCATTGAGAAAGTGGCCGCCTTCGCCTATCTCGAGGACACCGAGGGCTGCATCAGCTCCGAAAACCCTAAAATCGCCGGGCCATTGTGGGTCCGCAATTCGACGCACACTGCGGCAGGCGTCGGCGACGGCGCGTTCCCCTTAGCAAAACACCTGTGGGTCGGCTACGCCCTGTGTGAGGCCTCGGCCGACGAGGCCGCGGCGCTCCTGCCCGACCGCACGGATCCGGACTGCACGATCCTTGGCCAGGTGGAGCAGCTCGACACGCTAACGACGAATCTCGCCGAGTAAGCCTCATCGCGACGGAAGAAGCACCACCCCGGTGATATGCGCATGTCGCGCGAGGATCACTCCGGGGCTTTCGTCGCAAGCATCGCAATAAACGGAGGACTCAGTCACCTCCGGACGCTGAGAGCCCCGCGCTGGCGAGTCGCAGACCAGCAGGTACGTCGGCAACCACGTGATGAGCGCGAGCCTGTACGTCGGGGTGTGCATGCGGGAAGGTGAAGGAGGCATCGGCAAGCTCATGCATGGGCAGGTCATTAAAGCTATCGCCGAAGGTGAAGAGCTCAACCTCGGCGCGGGGCAGGCCGAGATGTTCGAGGAGCCAGGTCAGGCCCGTGCCCTTGGTATGGCCGGGCGGCATCATGTCGAAGAAGCCGGTGTTAAGCGAGGTCGAGACGTCGTAGCGCTCGTTGATCCACGGGATAATCTGATTCTGTAGCGGCTGATTGTCCGGCATGTAGGCCGAGAGCAGCACGACCTTTTCGTCTTCGAGCTCCGCACGAGAGACGACGCGCGGGCACTGGATGAAGTCGTTGGAGGATTCCGGAATGCCTTGCGTGACGATGCCGTCCGCGCCATCGAGCGTCGTGCAATACAGGTTGAGCCCCGGCGTGCCATCGAGGTGCGCGGCGACCTCATTGACGATCTCTGCGTCCAAGTGGTGCTCGTAGAGGACCCCGTAATTCGCGTCCGTGATGACGGTGCCGTTGTAGAGGACGTGGTAATTCATGTCGACGTCGAAGGGCTCGAGCGCGCGACGAACCGAGTCGATGGACTTGCCCGTCGCGGAGACCGCAAGATTGCCCGCGACGCGCCAGTCCTTGATGGCCTGGACCGTTTCAGGCGCGATCGCGTGATCGATGTAGACGGTGCCGTCCATATCGAATGCCGCAATCTTCATGGACAACACTGTAGTGGGTTTAGGCCTCGCCCGTGTCCAATAGTTTCTGAAAGCCGGCTTCGTCGAGGATCGTGAGCCCTAAGTCGCGGGCCTTCTGCTCCTTGGAGCCAGCGTTTTCGCCAACCACAACGTAGTTAGTCTTCTTCGACACCGAGCCCGAGGCCTTACCACCGCGGGTGAGAATAGCTTCCTTGGCGCTGTCGCGCGTGAAGTTCTCCAGGGTTCCGGTAACGACGATGGTGAGCCCCTCGAGGGTTTGCTCCTTCTTGTCGGTCTCGGCGACCTCCATGGACACGCCGGCGTTCGTCCACTTTTCCACGATCTCGCGGTGCCAGTCGACGTCGAACCAGCTCTTGAAGCTCTCTGCGATAATGCCGCCCACGCCGTCGGTCTCCGCGAGGTCCTCCACCGGCGCCGCGCGCAGAGCCTCCATCGAGCCATAGCGCGTGGCCAGCGCACGCGCGGCGATAGGACCAACATGGCGGATGGACAGGGAGACGAGGACGCGCCAGAAATCTGCGTTCCGGGCGGTCTTCAGGTTCTCTAGCAGCTTCTTGCCCGGCGCGTTAAGCTTGCCGGCCTTGGTCGTATAAGCGCTGGTTCCCAGCAGCTTGTCCTCGTCGAGGTCGAAGAGATCGCCTTCGTCGTGGAGCACACCGGATTCGATGAGGTCGCGAGCTGCTTCCTCACCGAGCGCCTCGATATCAAGTCCCTTGCGGGAAGCCAAGTATTCCAGACGCGCGGAAAGCTGCGCCGGGCAGCTGCGGGTATTCGGGCAGCGCCAGTCTGCGTCGCCATCTTTCTGTGGGGCGAGCTTCGTGCCGCAGGACGGGCAGTTAGCCGGGAAATGCCACTCTTCCTCGGTGCCGTCGCGCTTCTCGGCGACAGGTCCGAGAACCTCCGGAATAATCTCGCCGGCCTTGCGGATGATGATGGTATCCCCGATGAGCACGCCCTTGCGCTTGACCTCGGACTGGTTGTGCAGCGTGGCGCGCGAGACCGTCGACCCGGAGACGAACACCGGCTCCATCACGGCGTACGGGGTCACGCGACCGGTGCGCCCCACGCCGACCTCGATGCCGAGCAGCTTCGTGGTCACTTCCTCCGGCGGGTACTTGTACGCAATCGCCCAGCGCGGCGCGCGCGACGTCGCACCCAGCGCGCGCTGCGAAGCCAAGTCGTCCACTTTGACCACGAGGCCGTCCATCTCAAAGATGGCGTCGTGGCGATGGTCCGCCCAATACTTCACGCGGTCTTGGACATCCTTGGCGGAGGTCACCTGCTCCGTGTATGGGGAGACCGGCAGGCCCCAGGCCTCCATCGCCTTGTAGGCGTCGTGCTGACTCGTGGGCGCGAAGCCTTCGCGCGCGCCGATGCCGTGGCAGACCATGTGGAGACGACGCTTCTTCACGTCTTCAGGATCCTTCATGCGCAGGCCGCCCGCCGCCGCGTTGCGCGGGTTGGCAAACGCCGGCTTGCCGTCGGAGAGGCGCTCCTCGTTAATCGCGCCGAACTCTTCCGGGCGCATGTAGACCTCGCCGCGGATTTCCACAAGCGCCGGAACCGGATACTCCTCGGTGCCTGTGAGCTCGTGCGGGATATCCTCGATAACGCGGGCGTTGTTCGTGATGACCTCGCCCACGCGGCCGTCGCCACGGGTGGCGGCAGTCGTGAGCTTTCCGTCGCGGTAGACTAGGTCGATAGACAGACCATCGATCTTCAACTCGGTGAGGTACGTCTTCGCCGGGGTGCGGTCCAGCCAGTCCTGCATCTCGGACTCGCTAAAGACGTTATCCAGGCTCATGAGCCGCTCGAGGTGCTCGATATCCGCTGCGCCCTCCGGTGCCGCGCCCACTTCCTGGGTCGGCGAATCCGGCACGGCCAGCTCGGGATGTTCGGCCTCCAGCTCCTGGAGACGACGGAACAGCGCATCAAAGTCCGCGTCCGGGATGACCGGCTGGTCGTTGTAGTAGAGCTCACGGTGGCGGCGCACCTCTTGGGCGAGCTCGGACCATTCGCGTTGGATATCAACTGGGTTAGTCACGAGGGACAGTCTAGTGAAGTGGCGGACATGACTTCGAACTACATCGGCCTCCCGTGGCATCTTTTTTACACTGCGCTTTCTACTTCCCTCGGAACGATATTGTGCCGAGCGATATGTGCCTCGATGTCTTCGTTCCATGTCCGCTCATGCCAGATCCGGGTTTCCGCCGATCAAAATACGTATCGTACGCGCCAACTAGGCAGTGTTCGAGAGCCGCTTGATTCAACTGTTCGGACTAACCAATCCTTCGCACAATGGTCGCGACTGCTTCTGCCGGAGCATCACACCAGACCCGCACGTCGTTGATCGATACGGCATGTTCCTTTTGCCACGGCCATCTCGGTGCTGAAACAAGCACAGGAGACGCCAGCTCGATATGGATGTTCGTCCCATCGCCATTCCCTAGAATCAATGTATCTACGTCGACAGCGTGCCGCTCATGTGAATAGCCACGCGACTGCACGATGCTCGCGACTGCACTTGGGGCGATACGTGCGATATCTCGCCCCGCATGCCGCAGTACGAGGTCTCCATCAACGAAATGTGGATAGACGAAAGCTGCTCCAAACACGCCCCACAGCAAGACGAGCGAATAGAGGGAAACTACGAGGATGACTGCGCGCAGCCAGACCCACGGCACCAGGAGCTCGATTGCAATGCATTCAATCCCCGTTGCACCTGTAACCGCAGCCGGAATTACCCACCACCCGCGATACGAATCAAGGGCCACTCCCGAGTAGCGTCGTTGTCGCAGAAGCAGCAAGACACCGGTCGTCAGCACCTGAAGCTCCGATTTCACTGCCCGAACTGGCACCAAATCCTTGTCACGATTGGCAAAGAGAAAGAGGCCTGCAAGAAAAAGTTCGAGAGCAATAAATCCCGCGACTATCACGGATCCTTGTCCGAGCCCAGCGACAACGATGAATAGTTCTACCGCAAGAACAGTGCCGAAGAGTACTGATATAAGGACTGCACGGGCTTTCATCGCCGTATCAACTCCAGCGCCACCACCTGTCCATTATGTGCTGCGATGTCGTTCGGTTGGAGGTCTAAATACCCCGGGGTTAACGTCTCAATAATCCCGTTCATGACGCCGTCGGAATAGGCTGCAAACCACTGTTCCGCGAGCGCATCGCACTTCGGGCCAGGCTCGGTTTCCCCCAGTTGTACCCACAGCTGGTGGTGCTGCCTCACTGCGGAAACACACTCTGCCGAGTAAACGTTGGCTTGGAGCACTCGCCACGTCTGGTCGGTGGCGACCCCCGAATAGGACATGAGATTCCACGCATCGATCTCCTGTGCAATGTCCTGTTCCGACAATCCACCGGCTGCAAGCACCTTCTCCACTTCAGCCATAAGCTCACGAGGTGCCGGCATCGGTGGATTGTCCCTGAGTCGAAGGAGCCGGACACGTTGCTCACCTAGCTCAACAATTTTGCGATCAATTTCGGCAAGTGCGGCATCATACAACTCGTCTTCGGAATCAACGACCACGGATTTGAGCGGAATTCCTGCCACGACCAGTTGTCGAACTTTCACTAGAGCCGCGAGGTCCGCAAGAGAGTAGTCCCGGTACCCATTCGCTTTCCGCTCAGGTTCCGGAACCACACCCTGTTGGTGATAGTGACGAATGGTGCGAACACTACAGCCTAGCGCTCGGGCGACTTCAGAGATCCTCATAAGGCTTTTATAAACTATGACGTCGCGTCAAGGTCAAGGCACGAACGGCTACGGTTTAAAGGTTCACGTATTTTTGCCACATGGTTTCCTACACGTGGCGCAGCCGTATCGACAGCCAACAGGTTGACAACTACGACATCGAGTTTCTCGGTGGTGCTCCGCGCCCAAGGCCTACAACTCACAGACAAATACGTTGCGCGTTGGCAGCTCACGGCACCGTCTAATTGGACAACCTCGCACTTCAGCTTCAGCGCCACCGTGCAGGGTAAGGATAATTGGTCGTCCTCCATCGCGGCTTCAGGCAATCAGCCCACGGGACCCCCTGCGCCAGGACTCGACGCTGGAGTAGATCTCTCCAGCGCATTAGACATCGATTTGGGACGTTGCCCAATGACGAACAGGATGCCCATTCGGTGGCTCGGCCGGCTTGAGGACGACGTTGTCCGCACGCCATTCATCATGGCGTGGATTGATATGCCTCTCTGCGCGTCCTCGCAAGCGACCACTACTCTCCCTCAGCAACCAAGAGTTCCGTGCGCTACGAGTCAGGAACACGGGACGTCAACGTCCTCCTCAAAGTCGACGTCAACGGAGATGCCTTCGACTATCCCGCTCTCGCACGGTGAGTCTCGACCGCGCATCACTCCCGGACCCCTCATCGTTAGTGCCGAGTCTAACGAACTTGACAGCAGCAGTTGACGCACAAAAAGAGCAAACGTACAATTTTTTGTACAATCCCAGACGTTAAGGAGATTTACGATGCGCACCATGACTTACTCCGATTCTCGAGCTCATTATGCCGAGGTACTCGATTCCGTCGTGGATGACCGAGAAGAGGTCATCATTACTCGAAACGGCAAAGAATCAGCCGTTATTGTTTCGCTCGATGATTACAACTCACTTCGGGAAACCGCCTATCTTATGCGCTCTCCTGCCAATGCCCGCCGCCTCTTCGATGCAATTGAGCGCCTAGAAAACGGCAGCGGAACCGAGCACGCTCTCGTCGAGGACTAGCCTCCATGAAGCTCGTCTGGGACGACAACGCGTGGGAGGACTACGTATGGTGGCAAACCCAAGATCGCAAGGTCCTCAAGCGCATTAATGCCCTCATCAAGGACATTGAGCGCAACGGAAACGAGGGCATCGGAAAGCCGGAACCGCTCAAACATGATTTTGTAGGCTACTGGTCACGGCGTATCACCGATGAACATCGCCTGGTCTTTAAAGTCACCGACGATGCCGTGCTTATCGCCATGTGCCGTTATCACTACGGGCAATGCTAGCGCGGACGACCATTAGAAATTCAGCAACGCCTTCGTCGCGCGCCGTTCGTCCATGGCAGCGTAAGCCGTAGCGGGATCGGCAAGCGGCAATTCGAGGCCGAAGACCACGCCGGGGTCGATGGTGCCATCCTTGATGAGCTCGATCAGGTGCGGAATGCGCGCGTACTCGGCCCGGGTGCCGACGCCGCCAACCATCTACACGTGCGTGCAGAACGACTGATAGCCCGCCCGGCAGATCTCGCACGTGTTGTCCGAGGCGACGAAGGGCCCAACCACGAGAGCGCCGGCCTTGACGTTCTTGACCTCAGCCCCAACTTCTTCAACGACGCCGACGTATTCGTGTCCCATAACGCGATCCTGAATCTCGCCACCGAGGCCACTGTAGGCCCACAAGCCGGAACTGCACACGCGCGTCAGCTCCATCTTGATGATGGCGTCCGTCGGAGCTTCGAGCGTTGGATACTAGCGTTCGACGACGCGGACGAATCCGGCTTCGTGCATGACTACTGCGCGCAAAATGACTTTCTTCTCTATGAGATCGTGGGAGTGTCCCCAGAGGATCCGCGAGACGATACGCTGGCACTCTCACCTCGCGATCGCAGTCTCATGTCCGGCAGTTTTGACGTTCCTGTCTTCATGTCGAGGCGGGGCGCTAAGGTGTAAACCATGAACTTCGACGCCAGCCGCATGCTCTCTTTCGACCTCGAGACCACCTCCGTTAATCCCAAGGAAGCCCGCATCGTCACCTCCGCGCTCGTGCGCATTGATGGACGCGACGTCGACGCGCGCGAGATGCTCGCCGACCCGGGCGTGCCGATCCCTGAGGAAGCCGCCGCAGTCCACGGCATTACAACCGAAAAGGCCCAGGCCGAGGGCCGCCCGCACGATGAAGTCCTCGCCGAAACCGTTTCTGCAATCAAGCAGGCCTGGGCTGATGGACTCACGCTCATCGTCTACAACGCGCAATATGATCTCTCGGTGCTGCGCGCCCTCACCGGCGACTTCACGGTCGACGGCCCGGTCTTCGACCCCTTCGTTATCGACCGCGTCATGGACAAGTTCCGCAAGGGCAAGCGCACTTTGACGGATGTTTCCGCCCATTACGGCGTGGAGATCGGCAATGCGCACGAAGCCACTGCCGATGCCCTCGCTGCCGCCCGCGTTGCTTGGAAGCAGGTCCGCAAGTTCCCGGAGTTGACCGAGATGGACATGGACGAGCTCATGGAATTCCAAGCCGTTAAGTGGCACGAGGACCGTCTGAGCTTTAAGAAGTATCTCGAGGGCAAGGGCCGCGACGCCTCGGACGTTTCCACCGCGTGGCCGATGATTAGCTAAACTTCTCGAATTTTTCGACAGCCCGACTACCAGCAGATTCAGCGCCAAATCAGCCGATTTAACGTTCACGTTCGAGAAAACCTCCCTCCCCAAACGCCGCACGGCTCACCGCCGTGCGGCGTTCCTTTTGTCACGAGCGCGTCCCAATTTCCATAATTCTTGAAGTTTTTTGAATTTTCTGGAATTTTGGAATACATGACCATGACAGACCTCGTACAGCGCCTCGCCGAGGTGGAGCGACGCCTCGATGCTCTGGAGCACAAGCCCTCTGCAAAGCAGCAACCCGCGTCAGCCGACACTTTCTGGCTCCTTGACGCCCTTCAAGCCGGTCCCGAGATCCCGGATGGCTCCGTCGCCTTCGGCGGCGACGTCCAGCTCGGCGGAGGCAGCTACCAATACCAATGGCAGCGCCCCACCCACGCCGTGACAGACGAGCCGTGGACTGACGCCATTACCCGCCTTTCTGCGCTCGCGCACCCCCTGCGCGCGGAAATTCTCCGCCGTCTCCTCGCGGCCCCTGCGACGGCAGCCGACCTCGTGGAGGAGGGCATCGTGAGCTCCACGAGCACCGCCTACCACCATCTCAACGAGCTCAGCTCCGCCGGCTGGATTACCAAAGCCAAAGCGTCCACGTTTGAAATCCGCGCCAGCCGCGTCATTCCGCTGATGACCATCATCATCGCAGGAGAGGACCACTAATGAATAAGCGAATCATTGCATCCGTTGTTGCCGCAGTCTTCGTCGCCGCAGTACTCATCAGCTCCGGGCCCCGCGGAATCGCCACCGAATCACGTCGTACCGGCACGCTCGACCTCACAAGCCACGCGGAGCGCGGCCATCATCAACTCGCCGCTTTCGTCCTCACCGACGGCACGCCCGAGTTCGGCGGCCTCGGCGCCGACGAGCACACTGAGGTTGAAATCGGCTCCGTGACCAAAATGTTCACCGTCGAAATCACACAGCAGCTTATCGAAGAAGGAGTACTCTCCCGCGACACTCGTGTCGGCGAAGTCCTTGACCTCGGGGACTCCCCCGCCGCCGACATCACTGTCAAGGAACTCGCCACCCACACCTCAGGCCTTCCGCGTCTCGCCAACCCCGACTTCTTTCGCAGTCTCGTCACAATGGTCAGAAACGGAAATCCCTATGCGGGTGAGACAACCGAAGACATTCTCGATGCCGCCCGCACCGCGAAACTCGAAAACCGCGGTACGGAGCAGTACTCCAACTTCGGCTACGCGCTCCTCGGCGCCCTGCTCGCGGAGAAGACCGGCACTCCCTACGAGGAACTCGTGCGCACCCGCATCTTTGAGCCCGCCGGCATGACGGAGTCCTACGTCGCGCTCCCCGGCACCGTGCCTGCCGATGCCCCGCGCGGCCTCGCCCCCAATGGCCGCACCGCCGCAGCGTGGGAGCTCGACGGCGATGCCCCTGCTGGCGGCATTCGATCCACCGCCGCAGACATGGCGAAATTCGCCGCCTGGATGTGCGACCACGGACACTTCGATCTCGGTTGGGAGAAGGAAGACAACAGTGACGGCACCTACTGGCACAACGGCGGCACCGGTGGCTACAGCACGATGCTCATCATCCAGCCCGAGCAGCACCGCGCCGCCTACGCCAGCAATGACGGCATGACCGGCGTCGAAGACCTTGCCCGCGCGCTATTTAAGGAGCACGCATGATGGCCATCGGTATCGCCCTCGCCTACTCAGCAGGACTGCTCTGGAGCACCTGGCGCCTGCGCACGCGGCCGCTATCCCTCCTGAACTTTCTAGCCAACGCGCTCTTCGACATCGCGCTCGCCTTCTATTTCGGCCGCGCGCTCGCCTGGAACCCCGGCGCCCTGTGGGCGTGGTACATCCTCGTCGCCGCCGTAACTCTACGCATCGGCGTTGGTGCCTACCAGCTGTTTTATAAGTCCCCTGCGTCACGCTCAAGCATGCCCGCGACCTCAGCCGCGAAGCGGTAGTCGCGCGCGGCGTCCCGGACGGGCCACGGGTTGATATCGACGTGCGTGACGAGCAGCTCGCGACTATGTCCCAGGCGGTCGACGTGCTGGGCCACGGCGATCGCGGCGGCGCGGGCATCGGTGAAGGTGCGCGGATCGAGTGCCAGGCCCACACGGCGGCTGGCCTCGAGGTGCTCGCCCAAGCCGTCGAGGTTCGCTGGCGTATCGAGTCCCGCGAAGTCGACAAGCAGTGTGCCCGCCGAGGCCAGCGGCCAGAGATTCCCGGCGCGCAGGTAATCCGCGCCGAGCTCCTCCAGCCTCGCGATCGCGACCTCCTCCGGTACTGCCCGGATTGGGTCGAAGTCGGTGGTGCCTGGGATGCGGCCTGCGAGGGCATCGGCAAGCTGAGGCTCATCGAGTTGGAGGGCAACCTCAGCGTTGAAGCGGCGGGCTACCTCCGCGGAGTGAGCCTGGATGCCTTCGAGGAGCGCAGCATGCAGGTCTTCGCGGGCGCCGCGGTCGGTAATCACGCGGTGACCGTTCGACAACTCAACAGCGGCGGCGAGTGTCCACGGACCCACGGCCTGGATCTTCACGCGTGGAACATGCTCGCCCCAGACCTCCACGATGGCGTCGAGGTCACGTTCCATGCGGTCCCACACGCGGCGGGTCTCGCGCTGTGGGCGCGCGGCCATCTGCCACGAGCGCGGGCCACGGTCGACGGTGAGCGTCTCGAGCAGGCCGGCGGTGCGGCCGATAGCATCAGAACCCAGGCCTCGGTCCGGCAGCTGCGGCAGATGCGGAAGGGCGCCGGTCTCCCCCATCACGATATCGGCGGCCTCAGACATGGAAGTGCCCGGCATGGGGCCTAATCCGAAACCGGTCATGGGTGCGCATCCTTTTGTTAGGTTGGTGGCTATGGCTTACGACAGTATCGCAACATGGTGGTTCAACGACGAAACCGACATTCCAGCGGACGTGCCGCTCGTGCCCGGCGAAGAAGCTATCGCCGCGTATACGACGCTTCGTGACGTCGCTGTCTTCACCACGAAGCGGCTCATCGTGCGCGACGCGCAAGGCCTGACGGGCAAGAAGAAGGAAATCTACTCGCTGCCGTACTCCTCCATCACGATGTGGTCATCTGAGAATGCAGGCAAGATCGACCTCGACGCGGAACTCGAGTTGTGGACCCGTGCCGGCCGTATCAAGGTCAGCGTGGGCAAGCAGGTCGACGTCCGCGCCTTGGACCAGCTGATCAGCCGCTGCGTGCTGGGAGCTTAGTTCGTCCCGTTTATGGTGCCAGACCCGATAACGATGTCGCCGAGCTCGTCCGGGCTGGGCAGGTAGAGTACGGCGGCCTGACCGCGGGCCACGCCGTCGAGCGGCTCGTCGAGTTCGAGCGTCATCGTGTCATTCGCGCGATCGACGACGGCGTGGCAGCGCACGACGGAGCCGTGGGCGCGGACCTGGACGTCGCAGTCGAACTCGCCGTCCATGGCCGGGTGCAGGTACTTAAGACGGTCCGCGGTGATGCGCGTGACCTTAAGATCCTCGCGGGAACCGACCGTGACGGTGCCGGTGGCGGCATCGATGTCCATGACGTAGCGCGGGCGACCATCGGCAGCGGGGGCCTTAATGTCGAGGCCCTTGCGCTGGCCGATCGTGAAGTTCCACGCGCCGTCGTGTTCCTTGAGCTCGTGCCCCTCCTTGTCGACGATCATTCCCGGGCGCAGGCCAATCTTCGAGCCCAGGAACGCCTGAGTGTTGCCGTCCGGGATGAAGCAAATGTCGTAGGAATCCGGCTTCGTCGCGGTGGAGAAACCGTGGCGCTTAGCCTCCTCGCGAATCTGCGGCTTGGGTGTGTCCCCAATCGGGAAGAAACAGTGGTCGAGCTCGTCCTTCGTGATGACACCCAGGACGTAGGACTGGTCCTTGTTTTCATCGAGGGAGCGACGCATGTAGCCGTCCGAGTCGATGGTGGCGTAGTGGCCGGTCGCGACGGCATCGAAGCCCAGCGCCATGCCCTTGCGCAGGAGGGCTGCGAACTTGATCTTCTCGTTGCAGCGCAGGCACGGGTTAGGGGTCTCGCCGCGGGCGTATGAGTCCACGAAATCGCCGATGACGGCTTCCTTAAACTCCTCCGAGAAGTCCCACACGTAGAAGGGAATGCCCAACTTGTCGCAAATGCGGCGAGCATCCGCGGAGTCCTCAAGCGAGCAGCAGCCGCGGGCCTTCTCACGGGTTTGCTGTGCGTCCTTGTGCAGCGCGAGGTGCACGCCCACGACCTCGTGGCCGGCCTCGACGGCGCGGGCGGCCGCCACAGAAGAATCGACGCCGCCGGACATTGCTACTAGAACTCGCATGGAGGTCAGTTTATCCCTTAAGGCAAATTATCCCACGACCCCACCAAACGCTGCGCCGATGCCGTAGGTGACCGCCAGGCCGAGCGCGCCACCCAGCACGAGCCGGAGTACCGCGCGCACGGGACCCGTGTCAGAGAGTTTGGCCGAGGTAAAGCACGTAATCACCAGCGCGAGCAACGTCGTCGCGAAGACGACGAGGGCAGAGTTGGAGGAGAAGAACACTGATGCCAACGGCAGCGCCGCACCGGCCAGGAAGGAAGCGCCCGAAGCCGCGGCTGCCTCCCAGGGATTAGTGAGTTTCTCGCCATCGAGGCCGTACTCAATCTGCAGGTGCGCGGTGAGCGGGTCGCCCTCTCCAATCTCCTGCGCCGCCTTGTGCGCGGTCTTATCCGAAATGCCGTAGCCGGAGAGGATGCCGGCGGTGAGAATGGCGGCATCGGAAGCACCGGAGCCTATAACGCCAAGGAGAAGCGCGGCATTGCTGATGATGCCGTCGTTCGCGCCAAGCACCGCTGCGCGCAAGGAGTTAACAGTGACCATACATTCATTATGTATGACCTATAAGAGCTGGTCTAGGCTTGAAAACCTAACCTAACATGCGTCCGATGAGCCTGCCCTTAGTAAGGTATAGCGCATGGGTAGACAACGCGCGCACTCCTCCGACCCTCGGATCGGCACCTACGAGATCTCCACGGGCTCGGCTTCCGTCGAGGCCGACCCATTCCGGGAAGGCGCGTATATCCTCAACGTCAATGGTGTGCCGTCGTCCCACATCGTGCTGGATGAACCGGAGGAGCTCGAGTTCGAGTACATGCGGTGGATCGCTGCGGCTGTCGAGTCGCTGGCTCCTGGTCGCCGACTCGTCCACCTGGGCGGCGCGGGGTGCTCGCTGGCGCGCTATTTTGCGTCCATCTGGCCTAACTCGCACAACACGGTGGTCGAGCTCGATGCCAAGCTTGGGCAACTGGTGCGCGAGCTTTTCGATATCCCGTCTGCCCCCACCGTCAAGATCCGCGCCGGGGAGGCGCGCGCGGTGACCTTCGGCTTTCCGCCGGGGCGTTGCGATGTCATCATCCGCGACGTCTTCGCGGGGTCCACAACCCCGCGCCCTCTCACCACGGTCGAGTTCTTCGAGGCGGCTCACTCTGCACTGAGCGCGGGCGGCCTGTATGTCGCCAACTGCGGCGACCACTCCTCGCTGCGGGTAGCGAAGGCGGAGCTGGCCGGCCTGGCGCAGGTCTTCTCTCATGTGGCCGTCATCGCGGATCCGCCGATGCTCAAGGGCCGCCGCTACGGGAACATCATTCTCATCGCTTCCGATACTGAGCTTCCTGTGGAGGGCTCACCGGAATTTGCGGCGCTTACAAAACCACTGCTCGCCGGCGCCGTGCCCGCGCGTTACGAGGACGAACGCTGGACCCGGAAATTTTTCAAGGGGGCGGACGCACTGCGCGATCCCGCCGAGTAGGTTAAGCTCCGTGACGGGGACCACACGTTCAAGGGGGATTATCATGGATGACCTCGTCCTTCCGGAGCTCAGCCGCTCGAAGCTGCGCACGCTTGTCAAGAATGGCAAGGCCGTGCCCATCTGTAGAGGTTTGTACCTGAGCCGCACGCCCACAGCGGCGGAGTTAGCTGTCATCCTTCAAGACCGGACGCCGGACCTCGTCCTCACTGGGATCACCGCAGGACAGATAGCTCATGGAAAGCCGCTGACGCTGCCGCTCCACGTCGCGTATTCAGAAACTCTTCCCCACTCGCAGTTCTTCGTTGCGCACCGCACAACGCAGCTAGCGAACGACATCCACAGCAAGGCACGCATTCACTACCCCATTCTCGCGGTCGCATACATAGATGAAGACGAGCTGGGCCTGAAATACCTTGAGCATGCATATGCAGGTCAGCCCGGAAAAATCCGGCTCGAAAAGCACATGGAGTCGATTGCTCGCCTGCCCAAACGCTCGCGAGCGCTCCTCGATCGCGCGGCACTCGGGACCGACTCGGGCGCAGAAAGAAGTATCGTTCGCGGATTACGCGAGCTCGGCCTGCACACTGAATCCAATGCTTTCATCGGACCCTATCTCTGGGACATCGTGCTGCCCAAATTGGGATGTGCCGTAGAAATCGACGGCTTCGAGTACCACTCCCGGAAACCCGAGACCATTCGCGACGCGTGGAAGACAAACGACGCAGTGCTGCGCGGCTGGCGTCCGCTGCGCTATACGGGAAGCTGCGTGACGTACCACCGCGACGATATCCTCCGGCAAATCTCGACGGCGCTGAATCCCGACTTGGAGGCGAAAGTCCACACACCGGTCCGGCAGTGGCACAGGTGGTTTAGTACGCGGAGCGACCCGTGGGATGTGCATGACTGACGCGAAATAGCCACAACGTCCGAATAAGGAGTCGAAATGTGAAAAATCGAGACCTTATTCGGACGTTGTGGCTATTGTCAGCGCTGCCGTTTAAGCCCCGGCGAGCATCCGGTTCACGGCCGCCGCGACGGCGCCGGAGTCGAGCTGCGGCAACTGCACGCCAGCCTCGCGGGCGGCCTTCTGCGCGTGGTCGACCTCGACGGCGTCGACCTCGGTGTTGGACAGGTGCGCCGCGTTGTCGAGCAGCAGCGCGAGGTCGGAGAGGGTGGCACCGTTCTTCAGCATCTCCTCGAGCTTCTCCTTCGGCAGCGCGTCGTTGGCGATGAGTGCCTTGGCCATATCTGTAAACTGGTCCCCTCCGGCAGCCTCGGTGAGGGCAGGAGCGACGGCGGCGCCGACGGACAAAGCAAGGATGGCAGCAATGACGGCACGTGCGTCGCCGGACAGGTCAACGCCCGGGATGACGAGGTTCTCAAGGATGCCGCCGAAGTCGATGTAGTTACCGGCAGAGAACGTCTCGAGCTGCATCTGGGTGCCATTGAAGATGTTCATATCCACCGGGCCAGTGATGCCGCCCACGCGGCCGGAGTCAGAGCGCTGCCAGAAGGCGATACGGTCCCAGCCGCCCACCGGCTCCGGGGCCTGATCCTGGTACGCGGCGAGCCACAGCGGGAACTCGGAGAACTCCGTCGTGTTGCCCATCTCGTGGAGCCAGAAGTACTTGTACGTGTAGATCATCGGGGTGCGGCCGGTTAGGCGCTGCAGCTCCGAGGTGAAGGTGCGCGTCCAGGCCACGAGCTCGGCCGGGGACTTGCCCTCGGAGACCTCGAGGTCGAGGACCGGCGGCAGGGTCTGGCCCGGGACGAGGGCGAGCTGTGCAGCGAACTCCGCGGCCTGGCGAGCGGGATCCGCTGCTGGGCGGGCGTAGTGGTACGCGCCGACCTTGAGACCGGCCATCTTCGCGGCGTTCGCGTCGCCGACGTAGTGGCTGTTAACCCAGCCTTCGCCCTCGGTGGCCTTGACGAACGCGAAGGACTGGCCGTCCGACTTCACGGCGTTCCAGTCAATGCCGGCGAGCGTGGTGTGCTGGTGTCCAGAGACATCGATGCCGCTGGGTGCAACGAGGCCGCCCAGGTCTTGGGCCTGAGCGACGGTGCTGGAAACGGTGGCTGTGGACAGAGCAAGTGCGGCAGCCGTAAGGGCCGCGACGATACGGCGTGCAGAGATCATGCCTGCGACACTACACATCAATCACACGAGTCACACACACAACACGCGTTACTGCTTTAACTTTTCGGATCGCGCGGCGAGCCACGCGCGCACGGCACGCGCCGCATCCGCAGCCGAGAGCAACGGCACATAGGCGTGGACGACCGCGGCGGCGATAGCAGGCAGTGCCAACTCATCGTCGTACGCGAGGTACCACGCGTGCTCCGTCGGCTGGAACTTGCGCTTGCTCGCGGCGAGCGTGCGGAAGCCGTAGAGCGGCTCCATCTCCTCGCCCACGCGCGAGAGCAGCGCGTCGAGCAAACCGGGCTCGGACGAGCTGCCGGACAGCGGCGCGCCCGAGAGCGAAATCCACTCGCAGCCCTCGGCAGCGGCTTGCAGGAGCGCTTCGGAGATAAGCAGCTCAATGACGCCTTTAAACCCATGCTCGGAACGGCGCATGACGTCGAGCGTGTACCCCGCGATCTCGCCGGAATGGTGGACCGGCAACCATGACGTCACGCCATGCAAAGAACCGTCAGAACCCACGGCGAGCAGCAAGCGGGTACCGGGCACACGCAGCTCCGGCAGCGAGCCCAGAGTAAAGCCCATCTCCGGCAAAGACTTCTCGGAGACCCATTCTTCAGACAGGGCGATAACGGCCGCTTGAAGCTCGAGCGAAAGTTCCGACCACGTCGTCCACATAGTCGTCACGCCTTCTTTGCCAGCCTTGTTACGCGCGGTACGCACGTTCTGGAACTTCTTGCCTTTAAATTCCACGTTGTCGGTCGGCAGCACTGCTTCCTCGGCGACTTCGAGGCGGCGGAACCCCGGGCGCTCGAAGGCTTCGGAAACGGAGTACCACGCCGGACGCAGCGAATTCTCACGCGCGAAGGCCTCGAACTCGGCGGCGCAGCCCTCGGGGTCAAGTCCCACAGGCTGGCCCAAGGACAACGCCACCCCTCGGGAGGCGCGGTAGGCCACATACGTATCCCCCGCTGCATTAAAGAAGTAGCGGTTGCCCTCCCACAGAGTCATGAACGACAGGTGGTCGCCAGAGCCGGACTCGAGGATGGCACGCGCGTGAGTGGCATCACCGGAAGGGTCAGCAGGTCGAGCGAATATGCGCCAGCCTTGCCACGCGGCATAGAGCCAGAAGACCGTGCCCACCCACTCGTAGAGCGCCCACGCCGCCGAGGTGCCCGGCACGAGCGCGTACGGCAGGAGCAGCGCAACAACGGGCGGGAAGAAGCGCAACGGCCATTCAAACGCGATAGAGCCGAAGGACGCGTCGTCAAAGGAAGCCCTCAGAAGCCAGGCACCCACGAACCACACGGCGCTCACTACAACGAAAGCGAGCAGGAGGCGCAGCAGTACGCGGAGGACCGAGGCGGAATTCTCGCGCACGCTGAACACGCGGCGGTTCCAGACGAGTACACAAGCACACCCCAGCCACGGCACGAGAACCGCCGCTAGGTTGATGCCGTAGAGCGCCACGCCGTCTTCATCCAAGTCGAAGAGCTGCGTGACGAGCACGGCCATGGCAGCGAATTGAACGAGAAGCGAACCCCACCACGCGGCGAGGCGGCCCTTCCACAGCCCATAACAGAGCACGAGTTGGATGAGCAGCGGGATGAGGTCCGCGACGGCCGGGCCCAGGCCGTAGACACGCGACCAGCTGAGGGCGTCCTGGCACTCCTGCGAGCCGGGCAGGGAGTGGCATAGACCGGCGGTGAGGGCATCGGAAGCACCGCCGGACCACATGAGCTGGGTGACGGGGCTAAACGGGCCCTCGGCGCCAGGATTGAGCGCGACAAAGAGCGGACCGAGCGCGACGATCCCCACCACCAGTGCAGTGAGCACGCGCTTCTCGCTTGCCGATGCCCCCGCGCCGCGGGTTTCCTTCGCCCACCAGGCTCCCGCGGCGATGGACAACACGGCGGCGGTCACGCCGATGACATCGGGAAGCGTGCCCGAATACAAGGCCATGGTGGCGGGCAGCACGAGGATGACTAGGCGCACGCGGCGGCGCCAGAGCCGGGGAAGCCGCGCGGAGGCGAAACCGGCGGTGCCAATGATGAACGCGATGAGCGTCATCCGAGTCGAGCGCAGGAGATCATCGCCCCAGCGGTTGAGACCGGCAATCTCAATGCCCTTGGCAATCACGAGGGACAGCGGCACGACGATGAGCTGGCTTGCCACGCCCACGGCGAGGAAACGTTTCCACCCCAGGGTGCGCTCGGCTGGGATGTCCACGGCGAGGGCAAGCAGCGTGAGCATGAACGCCCCGCCGGCGGTGTGGACGGACAGGTCATCGAGCAGCCCATCCGAGGCACCAAGAATCCACAGAGCCCACACGATGACGATGAGGAGGAGCGTCACTGGGTTGCGACGCAGGAAGGTTTTAGAGCGTGACATCGGAATCTTTCAGTCCGTCGAAGGGATCGGTCGTTACAGTGAGCCCGCCGCGGCGCGCGGCCCACGCGAAGGCGCGTTGCAGGCCAGGGCGCCACACGTCAAAGGAATGTCCACCTTCGAGTGTGCCGTACCACGCCGGAATTCCGGCGGCACGCGCCTTGGCCGAGAGGTCTGTGAGCGCGCTCTTCGCATGCTCATCCGCGGTGCCCGCGATGAAAACGGCGGCCAGCCCCGAATCCTTGTAGCTGTGTGCGGTAAGCAGGCTAGCCGGGTTCTGTGCTTGGTACTTGGACTCGTCGCCACCGAAGAACTTCTCAACCGTCGCGGCATGCGTGCCGATGGTCGGCTCCGCCTCGCCGGACAGATCGATGACCGAGCCGAATGCGGACGGGTGCGTCGTGGCGATCTGCAGCGTGCACGTGCCGCCGTAGCTCAAACCAGCGACCGTCCAGTGCTTCTGATCCGCATCCACGCGGAAGTCTGCCTTAATCGTGTTCGGCACGTCCGTCGTGAGGTACGTCATCACTGTGGCGACCGAAGAGTTGGCGCAGATGGGGTTGGCGTTCTCGGAGCCTGTGGCATCGACAGCGATGACGATCGGGCTTACTCCCCCGTTGGCGGCCTGGAAGCGGTCCGCGGTCTGCGCTGCCTCACCGGAGCCGAACCACTGCTCCGGTCCGCCGGGGTTGCCGTGGAGCAAGACGATAACCGGCAACGTGGCGTTCGACGTGAAATACGCCGGCGGCAGATACGCCGTGGCGTCGCGCGAGGTGAATCCCGAGACCGCGGAGGACACCGGGAAGGTAACGAGCGCGCCGTGGGCGCCGTCCGTCGCCGACGCAGCCTTGACCTGATCGAGCGTCATCTCCGGAGCTACGGGCTGCGGGTCGAGCGAGGCGACCGTGGGATACGTGCCGTATTCCATGTTGGCCAGGCCCGCGGTGGACACGGCGGAGACGACGGCGACGAGCGCGAGGAGCACGCGCAGGCGCGGCAGGACGGCCACGCCCACGAGCGCGAGCACCGAGACGAGCCCAGCGGCGAAAAGGTAGAGGGGAATATCCCAATGGCGGAGAATAAACCATGCCGCGGAGACAGCGGCGAGCGCCACGGCGAGGGTAAGGCCCGTGCGGTGCCACCGCTTCCAGCCGGCCCAGAGGACGACATCCGCGCCGAGGACAAGTAGCACCACGTAGATGACGCCCGCCGCGGTTCCCGTGAGCGGAATCTCCCGCACAAAATCGATAACTGATTGCACGAGATAACAGTAGTTCCCGCCTGCTGGAACGTTACGGGCGAAAGCCCACGAGTTTCCTACTTATACACTGCGAGCTCGCTCCACGATGCTGGGAATTTCCTGACAGGCAGCATCCACGTCCGCCTGCGTGGTGCCGGGGCCGAGGGTAAACCGCAGACCACCGGAGTGGTCCTGGTCGATCCCCATAGCTTCGAGGACGTGCGAGGGGCGGTACACGCCGGCATGGCATGCGGAGCCTGCCGATGCCTCTATCCCCGCAGCGTCGGCCAGCATGAGCAAGCTATCCGAGTCCGTGCCCGGGAACGTGAGATGCAGGTGGCTGGGCAACGCCGGCTCATGCGTGTTGCAGATCGCGTCGGGCACGGCGGCCAATAGGCGATCGCGGAGAGCGTCGCGCAGTACGCGCACGCGGGCGGCCTCGGACTCGAGCTCGGCGAGCGACTCGTGGAGCGCGGCCGCCGTCGCAGAAGCGGCTGCCACGTCGACGGTGCCGGGGCGGATGCCGCGCTCTTGTCCCCCGCCGTAGGCGATGGGCTGCGGTGCCGGCGAGCGGCGCGCGAGCAGGAGGCCTGCGCCACGCGGACCGCCGAACTTGTGGGCACTGGCGGCCAACGTTGTGGCACCCAGCGCGTGGAAGTCGATAGGCAGCTTGCCCATGACTTGAACGGCGTCGATGTGGACGGGGGTCTCGCCCGCCCGGTCGATGACTTCTTTGACGGGCTGGAGGGCGCCGGTCTCATTATTGGCCCACATGCACGTCGCCACGGCAGCGGGGGCGTCGAGCGCCGCGAGGTCGCTCAGATGGCCGTCGTGGCCGACGGGCAGCAGGTCAACGGTCGCACCTTCCTTAGCGAGGGCGGCAACGGTCTCGAGGACACCAGGGTGCTCGATGGGCGTGGAGACAACGCGCGCCGGCGCACCGGCAGCCACGCGGGCGCGATAAAGGCCCTGGATGCCGATGTTGTCCGCCTCGGTGCCAGACGAGGTGAAGATGACCTCGATGGGCTCGCAGCCGAGGTCGGCGGCGATGGACTCACGGGCATCGTCAAGCACACTGCGCGCGCGGCGGCCCGAAGCATACGTCGCGCCGGCGTTGAGAGCGCCCGACGCGGCGACCCAGGCGTCCACGGCCGCTTGGCGCATGGGCTGGGTCGCCGCGTAGTCGAAATAGTGTGACATTAGCCGCGACGCGAGTTGATCTCGGCGGTAAGCGCCGGGGCGATCTCGTGGAGGTCACCCACGACGCCGAGGTCAGCGATCTCGAAGAAGGGCTCGTCCTGGTCCTGGTTGACCACGACGATGGTGCCCGAGGTACGCATGCCTGTGAGGTGCTGGATGGCGCCAGAGATGCCGAGTGCAATATAGAGATCCGGCGAGACGGTGACGCCGGTCTGGCCGACCTGGTGCGCGGGGTCGTAGGCGCCGTTGTCCACGGCGTCGCGGGTGGCGCCGACGGCGCCCCCGAGGGCATCGGCAAGCGGCTCGACAACTTCGGCGAACTTGTCGCCAACGCCGCGGCCGCCGGAGACAACGACCTTGGCGGCGGTGAGTTCGGGGCGCACGGAGTGCTCGGCGGGCTTAAAACCGGTGACGGTGACGTCGCGCTCGGTGGCGCCCGGCAGCGGCATGGGGGCGAGCTCGCCCGCGGCCGGCTGCGGTTCGGCCTTGATGGCGCCGGGGCGCACGGTAAAGACCGGGCAGGCGCCCGCGGCGGTGGAGGTCGCCTGGAAGGTGCCACCGAAGATGACGTGGGTGGCGGAGTGATCCGGGTTGATGGCCGTGACGTCCGCGAGGACGCCGGAGGCCAGGCGTGCGGCAACGCGGCCGGCAATCTCGTTGCCGGTGGGCGTCGCGGCGATGACGATGGGCGCGGGGTTCGCGGCGCCGAGGGCGTGGAGGGCGTCGACCTCGGGTGTGATGAGGCGCTGGCCGTAGTCGGCCGTGGTGGCCTCAACGACCTGGGCGGCGCCGAGCTCGGCGAGCTCCTTCTCAAATCCTGCAGGCGAGGCGGAGACGACGACGGCAGAGACGACGCCCAGCGGGCGGGCGGCGGTGATGAGCTCGGCGGTGACCGGTGAAAGCTGGCCCGCCTCGTGCTCGACAAGAACGTAAACGTGCGACATGGTGGGTGCTCCTTAAATGAGGTTGCGGGCGGCGAGGAAGTCGGCGATCTGGCTGGCGGCCTCTTCGGCGGAGACGCCGGAGATGACCTCGCCGGCGGTGCGCGGCGGCAGTTCCTGGGAGTCAGTGACCTGAGTGGCCGGCGCAATGGCGTCGATGCCAAGGTCTGCGACGGACCACTCGGTAACCTCGGCCTTCTTCGCGGCCATAAGGCCCTTGAAGTTGGGGAAGCGCGGCTTGTCCGCCTTGTCTGTAACGGTGACGAGAGCCGGCAGGGCGGTCTCGATTTCCCACGTACCGCGGGCGTCCTCGCGGGTACCGGTGAGCTTGTCGCCGGTGAAGTTCAGGGTCTTCACGCCGGTGAGCGCGGGCAGCTGGCGGTACTCGGCGAGCAGGCCTGCGAGCAAACCGGTCTGGGAGTCCGAGGCCTGGGAGCCGGCGACGACGATCTGGACGGGGTCGGTCTCGGCGAGCTTGGTGAGCGCGGCGTTCAAGGTCCAGGCGGTGGAGAGTGCGTCAGCGCCAGCAAGCTGATCGTCCACGACGTGCACAGCGGCGTCCGCACCCATGGCGAGCGCCTTGCGCAGAGCTTCGTCGGCTTGGGCCGGGCCCATGGTGAGAGCCACGACGCGGAAGCCGGCGTCCGGATTGTTTTCGCGCAGGCGAAGGGCCTGCTCGACGGAGAATTCGTTGACCTCGTCGATGACGTTGTCCACGTCGCGGTTAATCCGGTGATCCTCCCCCAGTGTCTTCGTCGACCAGGTATCCGGTACGTGTTTGACCAGCGCCACGATGGTTGGCATGTGTCGTGTCCCTTTCCGTCATGCGTGTGTTATGAAAGTTAGCTAAACCTTGCTCGATGATACTCGGGGGCCGCAGATAAATGCGACCTGCCGCGAACTTCCGGCGGCCGAGCCCGCGAGGCCGTCGTCGACGCGCGCCACCACCACCGTGAGCGCTGCGGGGCCCCGCAGCTTGAGCTTCTTGCGGAGCTGGTCTGGGTCGACGTTCACGCCACGCACGAGGATTTCCGCGCGGCCACAGTCGTACGAAGCGAGCGCGGCCTTGAGCTTCTTGAGGGGGACCTGCTCGATGAATTCAAATCCCGAGGTGCCCGTGGGCAGCCGGTCGCCGGTGAGGTAGGCCAAGTGCTCGTCGAGCTGCCAGAGCCCCTCGCGCGCGGCGTAATGCTGGACGAGCCCGGCGCGGATGATGGCGCCGTCGGGCTCGAGGATGAAGCGGCCGGGCTCGCCGGGCGCGGGTGGATCGACGGGCGCGTCCGTGACGATGTCCGTGTGGCCGTCGCGGAGGATGACCGCGCGGCGGCGAGCGGCGGCGAGGTCCGGCGTGTAGAGGCAGGCCTCCTTGACGCCGCCGTCGACGGAGACGATGTCCACGCCGCCGTCCCACTCGGAGAAGTCGAGGCCCGGCGCGCACTTGATGGCCAGGGGACGGCCGGGGTACGCGGCGACGAGGTCTGGCAGCGGAGGAAGAAGCTTGGCGGGGTCGGTAATGCGGCGCCCACCCGCGCGACGGGCGGGGTCGGCGACGACGACGCCGGAGTTGGTCACGGGTGCCAAGGCATCCGCGCGGACGAACCAGCCGTCGGGCACGTTGTGGCGGGCCATGGCCAAGCGTGAGGCGTCGAGGTCGGAGCCGACATAGTCAATTCGGGCAGTGCGAAGCAATGCCCCCTCAGTGCCGATGGAACAGGTGACGTCGTGGACGAACTCAACGCCGAGCGCAGCCAAGTGCTGGGCGCGGAAGGACGCGACGGCGGGTGGGGTGGCTTGTTGGACCGAGGTGGCATCGGCAAGCCAGTGAGCAGGGAGCTTGCCCGAGCGGCGGGCCTGGAGGAGCTCGGCGACGGCGCGGGCGTGCTCGCCGTAGAGCCCGCGGAGGAACTCCACGTCCTTGAGCTGGGTCTTGGGAGTGAGTTCAAGATCGTGGTCGAAGGTGTGGGCCGCGAGGAAGGCGACCTCGTCGAGGGTAAAACTCATATGCGGTCCACCGGGTTGGTCTCGAAGTAGTCGCTGTAGTGTGGGTCGTCGACTGGGTCGCCGATGACGGGGCGCAGGTCAGCATTGGCCGCGGCCTTGATCACGCCGGAGACGCTGTCGTGCTCCGCGAGGCGGGCAAGCTGGCGCCACGTGGGCAGGGCAAGGCGCACGAGCCCGGCGCGCCATCCGTCGAGGAGGAGCTGGGGCGGGAACCAGTTGGCGTCAGCGGCTTCAAAGGTCGTGGCGTCCGGCTCCTGGCCCGGAGGCAGCGTCGCGATAAAGAAGAACGTGTCGAACCACTGGCCTTTATCGACGCCCGCCCAGCGCGCCCAGGGGCGCAGCATATCTGCGTCGAGCTTGAAGCGGCGGCGCGAGAGGAACTCTGTAAAGGAGATGGTGTGGTTTTCGAGCTCAAGGCGCTCGTCGTGATAGCGGCGCGCATCCTCGAGAACCTCGCCGGACAGGCCGCGCACCAGAAGCGTGCCGGCCTCCTCAAAGAGCTCGCGGGCAGCGGCGAAGACGAGGGCGTGCGTCTTGTAGCGGGTCACGCCCATCTTGCGGGCCATGGAAATGGTGGACGCGCCGGACCACAGCTCGCCGGAATCCCACGTGCGCGGCGGGAAGTCGCGGGGGTCGACGCCGCCGCCGGGGAATACGACATGCCCCGGATAATTGCGCATGGTGGACACGCGTTCTTGTACCCAGACCTCGAGTCCGTCCTCGCCATCGCGAACGATAAGGACGGTGGCAGCCAGCTTGCCGCCGTTGAAACCGGTATGGTCCGCGTGGTCGATGGCGTCGTGCTCACCGACGCCATCACGGAAATAAGTCCGGTTAGGGTCCCGATAGGTTGGCATAGTGAAGCCAGATTACCGCAACCTAGCGCACGCGGCGGGCGAAATAGCGCTCTCCAATGCGGTCAACCTGAATAGGCTGATGGAACGCCGTGGAGAGGTTCTCAGAAGTCAGCACGCTATTGATAAGGCCCATGTCCACGACCTTGCCCTCGTCGAGGATCATCGCGTGAGTAAAGCCGTACGGGATCTCCTCGACGTGGTGGGTAATCATCACGATCGCCGGGGCGTCCGGATCGAGCGCCAAATCCCCCAGGTAACCCACGAGGTCCTCGCGGCCGCCCAAGTCCATGCCCGCGGAGGGCTCGTCGAGGATGAGCAGCTCCGGGTTGACCATGAGGGCGCGGGCCAAGATGACGCGCTTCTTCTCACCCTCGGACAAGGTGCCCCACGTGCGCTTGGCCAGGTGGGTCGCCCCCACCTGGGCGAGAATTTCCTCGACGCGGCCGAAATCCATATCCTGGTATTCCTCACGCCAGCGTCCGAGCACGGCGTAGCCGGCGGAGATGACCAGATCGTCGACCCGCTCATTGTCCGGGATGCGGTGCTGCACGGCGGCCGAGGAAATGCCGATGAGCGCGCGCAAGTCGCGCATGTCCGTCTTGCCGATGCGCTCGCCCATTAAGAACGCCGTGCCCTTGGACGGGAATTCCTCCGCCGCGGCCATGCGGACAAGGGAGGTCTTGCCCGCGCCATTGGGGCCGATAATGACCCATCGTTCGTCGAGCTCTACCTGCCAATCGATGGGACCTACAAGGGTGCGTCCACCGCGGCGCAGCTCCACGCCGTGGAAGTCGATCAGAAGGTCGGGGTCAGCCACGTATTCAGGTTCGGCGATCTCTTGCGCAGTCATGCCCTCTATAGTGCCTTACGTTCCACTTCCCCGGTGAAAGTGACACAGCTAGGTTAGGCTGAAAGGCATGACTTCTCCCACCTCCTCCCCGCGCATATACGGCCACGCTTTCGGCCGCCTGGGCATTGACGATGTCCGCCCCGTCATCTCCGGCGGGAAGCTGCCCTCCAAGGGCACCGTTGGGGAGGTCATCCCCGTCACGGCCTTGGTCTGGCGCGAAGGCCACGACGCCATCGCCGCCACGCTGTCTGTGTGGAATGCGGAGGCCTCCACGGTCTCCTCGACGACCATGGACTTCGACCCCGTCAACCCGGATCGCGTCCATGCCGTCTTTACCCCCGCCACCCCGGGCCGCTGGTTCTTCCGCGTCGACGCGTGGAGCGATGTCATGGCCACGTGGCGCAACGCCGTGACGAAGAAGATGGACGCCGGCCAATCCGAGCAGGAGCTCGCCAACGATCTCTCCCACGGCGCCGACCTCTTTACCCGCGCCGCACTCCAGACCCCCACGGACCAGGCGGGCCCGCTCTTCGCTGCGGCCAAGGCACTTGCTTCCGATGCCCCCTTCACCGAGCGCGTCGCCCCCGCCTTCTCCCCCGAGGTCACCGAAATTCTCGAGCACCACCCGCTGCGCGAGCTCATCACCGAAAGCGAGATTTACGAAGTCGACGTCGAGCGTGCCAAGGCCCGCTACAGCTCTTGGTACGAGCTCTTCCCCCGCTCCACCGGCGGTTGGGACGCAGATGGCAACCCCGTCCACGGCACCTTTGAGACCACGAAGCGCGCGCTGCCCCGCGTGGCGGAGATGGGTTTTGACACCGTCTACTTCCCGCCCATTCATCCCATCGGCGAGGTGCACCGCAAGGGCCGCAACAATGCGGTGACTGCACAGCCGGGCGACGTGGGTTCCCCGTGGGCCATCCAGGACCACACGACCACGCACCCGGAGCTGGGCACAATGGAGGACTTCAAGGACCTCCTCTCCTACGCCGAGTCGCTCGGCCTCGAGGTCGCCCTCGATCTGGCCCTCCAGTGCGCACCGGACCACCCATGGGCGCAGTCCAACCCGGAGTTCTTCACGGTGCTCGACGACGGCACCATCGCGTATGCAGAGAACCCACCCAAGAAGTACCAGGACATCTACCCGCTCAACTTCGACAACGACCCAGACGGCATCTACGAGGCCATCTACGACATGGTCATGATCTGGGTGAACGCCGGTGTAAAGACCTTCCGCGTGGACAACCCGCATACCAAGCCCGCCAACTTCTGGGCGTGGCTCATCGCCAAGGTGCATGCCACGCACCCAGACATCATCTTTCTCGCCGAGGCGTTCACGCGCGCCCCGCGCCTGCTGGGCCTGGCCAAGGCGGGCTTTTCGCAGTCCTACTCCTACTTCACGTGGCAGACCTCCAAGTACGACCTCACGGAGTTCGTTCAGCACCACCTGGAGCAGGCCGATATCTGCCGCCCCAATATGTTTGTCAACACCCCAGACATCCTGCACGAGTCCTTGCAGACCGGCGGACGCGCCATGTTCGCCATCCGCGCCACGCTCGCCGCGACGCTCTCCCCGCTATGGGGCGTGTACTCCGGCTTCGAGCTCTACGAGCACGAGGCCGTCAAGCCCGGCAGTGAGGAATACCTCGACTCCGAGAAGTACGAGCTGCGCCCGCGCGACTTCCAGGCGGCGCTCAACTCCGGCGACTCGCTCGAGCCCTACATCGGGATGCTCAACCGCATCCGCCGCGAAAACCCGGCCTTGCAGCAGCTGCGCGCGCTCACCTTCCACGACGTGGACAATGAGAACGTCATGGCCTACTCCAAGGCGGACGCCGCCACGGGCAACGTCGTGCTCACCGTGGTCAACCTCGACCCGCGCAATACCCAGGAAGCCACCGTCCACATCAATTACGCGGCCATCGGCCAGGACGAAGGCGCAAGCTTTGAGGTCCACGACAAAATCTCGGGCAAGACATTCACGTGGGGGCCGCACAACTTCGTGCGTCTCGCCCCGCAGGGCGACGTCGCCCACGTCCTCGTGCTGCCCACCGTCGCCGAGGACCGCCGCACGCAGCTGGCCTGGCGTCCGCAGGACACCTACCGCGCCTAGTGCCAGCCAGGCCCTGCACGCCCGTTCGAGTGAGCAGGGTCCGCGGGCACAATATCAACCGCTCGGTGCCGATCAAGAGAAAACTCACATCGCCTGCACGCACCCCTCTATAAAGGTACTTTTGACTCTATGAGCATCCCGCAGTCTGACCTCGATCTCCTCAACTCCTGCCGCCACTGGGCGCCGCACGATTTCTATGGCTGGCACGACGGCGTCGTGCGCACCCGCAAGCCGGGCGCCGAGTCGGTCGAGCTCGTCACGGCCGAGAAAACCATTGCCATGACGAACGTGGGCAATGACATCTGGGAAGCCTGCTTGGTTCGCGAGGCCGATTACCGCCTGCGCGTGACCTATCCGGGCCAGCCCGCCCGCGAGGTGGCCGACGGCTACCACTTCCTCCCTACGCTCGGTACCTTTGACCTGCACCTTATCGGGGAGGGCCGCCACGAGCGCCTGTGGGAGGTGCTCGGCGCGAACCTCAAGTCCTATGAGACGGATCTCGGCGTCGTCGAGGGCGTCGCCTTCGCCGTGTGGGCCCCCAACGCCGTGGGCGTCGCCGTCGTCGGCGACTTCTGCGGATGGAACCCCACCCAATACCCCATGCGCTCGCTAGGCTCCACGGGCATCTGGGAAGTCTTCGTCCCTGGCATCGGCGTGGGCGAGCGCTACAAGTTTGCCATCCAGACCAAGCACTCCGGCCGCATCGACAAGGCCGACCCGCTCGCCAAGGCCACCGTTGCCCCGCCGGCGACGGACTCCGTCGTCGCCCGCTCCACCTACAAGTGGAACGACCACAAATGGATCGACGCACGCACCGGCGATATCAACGTGCCGGTCAATATCTATGAGGTCCACGTCGGTTCCTGGAAGATCGGTTCGAATTACAACGTGCTGCGTGAGGAGCTCATCCCCTACCTCTTGGAGCACAACTACACGCATGTCGAGTTGATGCCCGTCGCCGAGCACCCCTTCGGCGGCTCCTGGGGCTACCAGGTCTCCGGCTACTACGCGCCCTCCGCGCGCTGGGGCTCGCCAGAGGATCTCAAGGCGCTTATCGATGCCCTCCACCAGGCAGGCATCGGCGTCATCATCGACTGGGTCCCCGCGCACTTCCCCAAGGACGAGTTCGCGCTCGGCCGCTTCGACGGCCAAGCCCTCTACGAGCACCCGGACCCCCGCCGTGGCGAGCAGGCCGACTGGGGTACCTACGTCTTCGACTTCGGTCGCAACGAGGTTCGCAACTTCCTGGTCGCCAACGCTCTGTACTGGGCCGAGGAATACCACGTCGACGGCCTGCGCGTCGACGCCGTGGCCTCCATGCTTTACCTCGACTACTCCCGCGAGGAGTGGCTGCCCAACCAGTACGGCGGCCGCGAGAACCTCGAGGCTGTCCAGTTCCTCCAGGAAACCAACGGGACGCTCCACCGCGCCCACCCGGGCGTGTGGACCATCGCTGAGGAGTCCACCTCCTGGGATGGTGTTACCCGCCCCACCTCCGACGGCGGCCTGGGCTTCGACTTTAAGTGGAACATGGGCTGGATGAACGACACGCTCGAGTACTTCAAGCGCGAGCCGGTCCACCGCTCCTACCACCACGGTGAGCTCACCTTCTCCATGGTCTACGCCTACTCCGAGCACTACATCCTGCCGTTTAGCCATGACGAAGTCGTCCACGGCAAGGGCACCATCTGGGGCCGCCAGCCTGGCGATGACTGGAACAAGGCGGCCGGCGTGCGCGCGTTGTATGCCTACATGTACTCCCACCCCGGCAAGAACCTGCTGTTCATGGGCCAGGAATTCGGCCAGACCACCGAGTGGAACGAGTCTTCTTCCGTCGATTGGTCCAACCTGGAAGGCTGGAGCCACGAGTGGCACCAGGGCATCAAGAAGCTCTCGCGCGACCTCGGTGCTCTATACAAGAACACTCCGGCGCTCTACACGCGCGATTTCGATCCCTCTGGCTTCCACTGGGTCGTGGGCGATGATGCCAACGGCAGCGTGCTCGCCTACGAGCGCTACGGCGAGGACGGCTCCGCGCTGCTCGCGGTCATCAACCTCTCCGGTTCCTCCCACACTCATTACCAGCTCCACCCCACCCGTCCGGGCTGCTGGGAGCTCGTCCTCAACACGGATGACTCCAGCTACGAGGGCGCGGGCAACAACCTGCCCTCCGAGTTCACCGCGGGCGACGACGGTGCCTGGCTGCACCTGCCCGCCAACTCGGCGCAGTGGTACGTCTACCGCGGCTAGTTCTTCCAGTCTCGCCCTGAGACTCAATGACCACAACGTCCGAATAAGGTCTCGAAAATCAAAATTTTTCAGGCTTATTCGGGCGTTGTGGTCATTTTCAGATCGCCAGGTTACTTCCCCACGAGCCCGCGCACGTGCGCGTCAATCTCGTCGCGGATAATCCGCATGCGTTCCATGCCGTGGATGTCCTGATCGACGGGTTCGGATACCTCCCAGCGCTCCAGCTTTCCAGTCGCGTCCTCCGGCCAGTCCAGCTCCGCGCCACCCACGATGACCACGTGGTCGACGCTGCGCAGCAACTGTGGGTCCACGGCCTCAGCTCGGCCGTGGGTCATGTCCGCGCCGACCTCGGCGAGCGCCTCGACGGACTCCTGGTTAACCTCACCCTCGGCACCCGACTTCGTGACCTTCACGCCCGCGGAGTACGTCTCCCACTCCGGAGCGTGCTTACGCGCCAGCGCCTCGGCCATCTGGGACTTGCCACGGTTGCTATTGCACAGGAAGTAAACGGAGGGCATGGTGGTCACCTTTCAGTACAGAACACGGTTGATGTGGGTCATTGTAGACATGAAAACGCCCGCACGGCCGGTTGAATGGCAGCGCGGGCGGGTGGGGTTGAGCTCTTACTTGTAGATGCCCGAGCCCTTCTCGTAGTTGTCCAGGTCAATCTGCTGCGTAGGCTGCAGCGTCTCGTTGGCGGGGTTGACGACGTCCGGCAGCTTGAGGTCGACGTCGCTGTCGAGGTCGGTCTCCTTATAAGGCAGCTGGCCGTCGAGCACCTGGTGAACGCGGTTCATGTCGACAGAGTGCGTCCAGCGGCCGATCAGGACGGTGGCCAGGGCGTTGCCCGCGAAGTTGGTCAGCGCGCGGGCCTCGGACATGAAGCGGTCAATACCGACGATGATGTCCACGCCGTGCAGGAGCTCCGGGCGGTGCGACTGCAGGCCCGCGGCCAGCGTCGCGATGCCGGCGCCGGAGACACCGGCCGCGCCCTTGGAGGCGATGATCATGAAGACCAACAGGCCGATCTGCTCGCCCAGGTTCATGGGCATGTGCATGGCCTCCGAGATGAAGATGGAAGACAGCGTGAGGTAGATGGCGGTGCCGTCAAGGTTGAAGGAGTAACCAGTCGGGACCACGATGCCGACGGTGGGCTTTTCCACGCCGAGGTGCTCCATCTTGCGCATGAGGTTCGGAAGCGCGGACTCGGAGGACGAGGTCGCGAGGATGAGGAGGAACTCGCGGCCCAGGTACTTGCACAGCTTCCACATGGAGATGCCGCCGAAGACGCGGGCGATGGTACCGAGCACGAGGAAGACGAAGAGGAAACACGTGATGTAGAACGCCAGCATGAGGATGGCGAGCGACTTCACGGCATCGAAGCCGGTGGCGCCAACCACGCCGGCCATGGCGCCGAACGCGCCGATGGGCGCGACCCAGAGGATCATCGACAGCAGCTTGAACACGAGGCGCTGGAGGTGCGCAATGAACGCGAGGATGGGCTCACCCGACGGGCCCATGGACTGCACGGCGAAGCCGCAGAGTAGCGCGACGAAGAGAACCTGGAGCACCGAGCCTGACGTAAAAGACGAGAACAGCGTGTCCGGGATGATAGACGCAATGAAGCCCGTGAGGCCCTCGTGGCTCTCTTCTGCCTGAGCAATAAAGGAATCCGCAGCGCCTTGCGAAGCAGAGATGTCCAAACCGGTGCCCGGCTCGATGTAGTTACCGACGAGGAGGCCCACGCCGAGCGCGAAGGTCGACATGATGATGAAGTACGCCAGGGCGATGCCGCCGGCCTTGCCCACCGAGGCTGCGGCACGCACGGAGCCAATGCCGAGCACGATGGTGCAGAAGATGACCGGGGCAATGATCATCTTGATGAGGCTCACGAACATCGTGCCGAGGATCTTAAACGGCGCGGCGGCCTCCGGCGCGACGAGGCCGAAAACCACGCCACCGACGACCGCGACGATGACAGCAATGTAGAGCCAGTGCGTGCGGTCTTTCTTCGGACCCTTCGCCTGAGCAATTTTTGGGGTGGTGGTAACTGGCGAAACCATAGCCGTCCCTTTCTTGAAAGTGTGAGCCGCTCGATAGCGCACAGAGTTATGTATCGTCTTCTGCACCAAACGTGAAGCGGCTCACGTACGGGTGATATAGGGATACTAGACCCGCTCTTTTCTGTCGCGAAAACCTAGGAAGTACAGGGTTAATGTGGTTTTAACCCCAGGGCTAGGAAAGGGGTGTCCGCGAAATTCGCCAAGCGAACACAAAGCCCCGCACGGGTGAGCATTTCTCTCACCCGTGCGGGGGATAACCCGACAGCCAGGTCGCTATCGTGGCTGTTGGACGCGCCGCAGCGTGCAGCTGGTCACACTCGCCTAGTACAGGGCGCTCGCCAGCTTGGTACGTGCCGCGAGGACACGCGGGTCGCCCGCGTCGAAGAGTCCGAAGAGCTCGAGCAGGCGGTCGCGCAACGCAGCCTTCTCGTCACCCGCCGTGACCTTCATCGTGTTAATAAGGCGGTCAAAGGCCTTTTCCGGCACGCCGGCGACGACCTCGGCGTCCGCAGCATGCATCTGCGCGGCCGGCGAAGGGTCGGTCTCTGCCTCGGCGATGGGGTCTTCGACGCCGGAGATACGCTTGAGCAGCTTCGTGGTGTCGCGCGCCTGCTTGATGTCCGTTGCCTTCGGGTCGTCCGCGAGGATCGAGTCGTAGACCGCGATGGCTGCGTCGAAGTCGCCCGCGTTGAGCGCGTCCTCGGCCTGCGTCACGCGCGGATCGAGCTCCGGTTCCTGGGGCGTATCCCCCGCGTCCGGGATGCCCGACAGTTGGGCGCCGACCTGCTGGACGAGGGCGGCGACCCACTGCTCGAGGCTCTCGCGCGGCTGGCCCCCCTCGAAGTGGGTGATGGGCTTGCCCGCGGCGAGCGCAATGACGGTAGGCAGGTTTTGTACGCCGAAGACCTGCGCGACCTGCGGGGTGGCATCCGCGTCGACGTAGCCGACCACGAACTTCAGGCCGCCAGCCGCGGCGAGCTCCGCGAAATCGGCCTTCAGTTGCTCCGACTGCGGCGAGCGCGCCGTGCCCACGAGGACGACAACGGGCACCTGGGCGCTGCGGCGCGCGACGTCTTCTTCGAAGTTGGCCTCGGTCACCTGGAAGAAGGGCTGGACGCCGGCAGACGAGCCACCTGGCTGCGGGGCAGATGCCGCCTTGGCGCGCGCGTCATTGCGTGCTTTAAGCTCGCCCAGATCCAGGGCACCGCCGACGAAACGATTCGGAATAGTCATGGCTTAAACCTCCCCATTCTTCAGGTGGCGCTCGACGGCCTCGACCTTGCTGGTGAGCTGGCCCGTCACGCCCTCGCGAATATCGGCCTTAATCACAAGACCCGTACGCGGCGAAACCGCGCGTACGGCGTCCGTGGCCTTCTTAATGACGGCGAAGACCTCGTCCCACTCCCCTTCCAGGAGCGTGAACATGGCGTTCGTCTCGTTGGGAAGGCCGGATTCGCGCACGACCTTCACGGCGGCGGCGACGGCCTCGGACATCTCTGCGGTGGGCGACTCCACAATCGTGGGCGCGACAGAAAAAGCGACAATCATGCGTGCGATTCTACGCGCGCGAGCCACCCCACCGCCGGGTGGATCGCACTCAACGATCAGCCCTGTGATCACCCCCGAGCCGCGAGTGCAAAGGGCAGGACTTCTGCCCCCGTTGTTGTGAAAATGCCGCTGCCCGCGACGGTGACGGACCACGCCGTGTCCACGAGATCGGTCACGAGAAGCACCGGTCCGCCCGCCGCGATGATGACGTCCTGATTGATGCTCGCAAAGTCATAGTGCTGTAGCAGCCCCATGACTCGGTAGGCGGAGTTCTGCGCGGTAACCTCCGTGACGCCGGGCGCGGTACGCAGGGTGCCGGCGAACTGCATGCGTCCCAGTCCTGCGACCGCCTGGGCGAGGCGCTCGACGAACGCCGTGGTCTCCGGGTCCACGTTGCCCAGTGCGACGACGGAGGTGGGACGCGTCTGCCAGTCCCAGCCGGCGAGGACCTCGACGACCTGCGGCAACCACGGGTCCTGCTGCCACGGCTGGCTGGGCACCCAGGCACGCTCCGTGACGAGCGTGGTAAGCGCCGGGCCACGCCCAATGTCATTGAGACGTCCGAGCGCCTTGCCTTCACCCACGCCCTTGATACGGCCCTTGACCGCGACGGGCCGGGTGATACCCGTCGGCCACATCTTACGGCGTGCGAGTGCGACGCCGGGCGCGGTAAGTTGCGCCCTAACGAACTGGCCGACGGCGGCGTCGACGCTCGGATCCCAGCGTCTGCCCGTACAGTTGTCGCAGCGACCGCAGGGGTCGGTCGCGGTGGCGTCATCGAGCTGGTGGCGTAGGAAGAGCATGCGGCATTCCGTCGTCGCCTCGTAGTCAAGCATGGCCTGCTGCTCCGCTGTGCGCGCGGCGGCGAGACCTTCGTAGCGGGCCGAGTCATAAGACCACGGCTGCCCGGTGGACTGCCAGCCGCCTTGCACACGCTGGACGGCGCCGTCGACATCGAGGACCTTGAGCGCCTGTTCCAGACGCGAACGGTTAAGGTCCACGTGCGGCTCAATCTTCGCCGTGGACAACGGGCCGTCCGTGTTCGCGAGGACCTCGAGGAGCTGGCGCACGACCGGCTCGGGAGGGAAGGTAAGCGACGCGAAATAGCCCCAGATGTCCTGGTCCTCAACGCCGGGCAAAAGGAGGACTTCCGCGTGATCGGTGCCGCGGCCCGCGCGGCCGATCTGCTGGTAATAAGACACCGGCGAGCCGGGTGCACCGACGTGGATGACGAAGCCCAGGTCCGGCTTGTCGAAGCCCATGCCCAGCGCGGACGTCGCTACAAGCGCCTTGAGCTCATTGTGGATGAGTGCCTGCTCAAGGCGCTCGCGTTCCTCGGCCTCTGTGCGACCGGTGTAGGCGGCGACCTCAAAGCCGGCACCGCGCAGCACCTCCGCGAGGTCCTCCGCCGCGGCGACGGTAAGGCAGTAAATAATGCCCGAGCCGGGCAACTCATTCAGGTGCGTCGCGAGCCAGGCCGGGCGCTGCGTCGTATCCTCGAGGCGCAGCACCGCCGGGTAGAGCGACTCACGGTCGAGCCCGCCGCGCAGCACGCCGGTGTTCTCCCCCAGCTGTGCCTGAACATCCGCGACGACACGGTCATTCGCCGTCGCTGTCGTGGCCAGCACCGGCGTATCTGGGCGCAGGCCAGCGAGCAGATCCTTGATGCGCCGGTAGTCCGGGCGGAAGTCGTGGCCCCAATCGGAGATGCAGTGCGCCTCGTCAACGACGAGCATGCCGGCGGCACGGCTAAGCTGGGGCAACACCGCGGTGCGGAAGGACGGATTATTGAGGCGCTCGGGAGAGATGAGCACGAGGTCAGCCTCCCCCGCAGCAATCGCGGCGTGGAGATCATCCCACTGCGTCATGTTCGCGCTGTTAATGGTCACCGCGCGGATGCCCGCGCGGGCGGCGGCCTCCACCTGGTTGCGCATGAGCGCCAACAGCGGCGAAATGATGACCGAGGCCCCAAAGCCACGGGTACGCAGCAACTTGGCCGCGATGAAATACACGGCTGACTTGCCCCAACCAGTGCGCTGCACCACGAGCATGCGGCGGCGCTGATTGACGAGCGAGTCGATGGCGGTCCACTGGTCGTCACGCAGATGGGCCTCGGATCCGGCGATGCCTTGGAGGAGGACGTCGGCTTCTTCACGGGTTGCGGGGTTCATGCCTTCCGAGTCTATCGGCGTGCGCGAAGCGTCACGCCCTAGCGGCGTTCCCAGCAATGCCGGTGCCAGTGGCGGCGGTCATCCGCGCGCCCGCCGGTATCGCGTGGCCATGCCACGATGTGCGCGACGCCGGGCGGAATGTTCTGGTTGCAGCCGGGGCAGATATAGAACTTCTTCGCAGCGGCCGGGCCGATGTGTCGCATAATGTAGGGCTCGCCGTGAGTCCAGCTGGGCCCCTCGACGGTCTGGGAACCGAAGAAGGAAGAGCCATCGGCAGGCAGGTAGCGTGGTTCGGTCTTGATTCTTCTGTTGCGACGTGGCATTAGAACAGGCGCAGCTCGTTGCTCTCAATGCCGCGCAGATCCTGGTAGTCAAGCACGACGCAGCGGATGCCACGGTCTTCGGCGAGGGTGCGAGCCTGTGGCTTAATCTCTTGGGCAGCGAATACGCCCTGGACCTTACCCAGCAGCGCGTCGCGGTTGAGCAGGTCGAGGTAGCGCGTGAGCTGTTCCACGCCATCGATGCCCCCGCGGCGCTTGATCTCCACGGCCACGTGGTGGCCCTCAGCGTCGCGCGCCATGATGTCCACGGGTCCGATGGCCGTGGGGTACTCGCGACGCACGAGGGTATAGCCCTCACCGAGGGTCGTGATGTGCTCGGCGAGCAGCTCCTGCAGGTGGGACTCGACACCGTCCTTCACCAAGCCTGGGTCCTCGCCGAGGTCATAGGCGAACTCGTGGAGGATTTCCTGGATAGTGATGCGCAGCTGCTCCCCCTTGGGATTTTCTACGAGCCACAGAATCTCGCCCGTGTCCTCGCCGTCGAGGTCCGTAATGGGCGACTCCTCGAGCGTGCACGGCGGCTGCATCCAGTTGAGCGGCTTATAAGCGCGATCGTCCGCGTGGACGGACACGGAGCCGTCCTTCTTCACGATGAGCAGGCGGTCTGCGAGCGGCAGGTGTGCATCGAGACGGCCAACATAATCCACGGAGCAACGGGCGATGACTAAACGCATGCTGACTACCCTAGCGCGGACGGCGCGCGCCCTTGCAATCGGCTTTCCGATGCCCCCTTGTGCCCAGCCATGCAGGCTGGCTTAGCGTCCCTGCTGGCGCTTATCCCGCTGCACGCGCTCGCGCAGCTTCTTAATGTCCACGCGCTCAAGCCGCTTGGACGGCGCCGACTCAACCCAAGCGTTGAGCGCCATCGCCCCATGGAGATCCGTGGCAAGTTCGTACTCCTGGCCGGCGGCCTGGAAATGAACGGCCTCGGTGGCCTCCGTCATAAAAGAAGCCTCGTCATCGTCGAGGGTGCGAGAACCCAACAATTCGATGTCGAGGCGACCTAGCGTAAGATCGGCGGCCGGCCATACGGAACGCAGCTTGTAGAACTCCATGAGCTCACCACGGTAGCGCAGCAGGCCGTGGCGCCAATTGTGCGTATCCTTGGCCGGCACGGTGCGCAGAAGCACCTGGGTGCCGTTGGAACGCAGAGCAAAGAAGCGCACGGCGGCGAGCAGCACCACAACGACGACGATGAGCAGAACAAGCCAGCCCAGAATGGTCATCACGGTCTCCACGGCGGTGCCACCTCCATGCAAGAGATAAATCTAAATTGGGGTTAGAGGCAACTCTAGCGCGTTCGCATTCCCTTGCGCTAAAAAATGACCGAATGCGGGTCAAGGATCACACGCGTACTGGCCCGTTTGTGGTGGGCACGGGGCATTTCGTTGCGCCGAGAGACGCACCCGGTCCGACTGCCAAAACGACGAATCCCGCCTCCCCTTCCCGAAGGAAGGACAGGCGGGATGCGACTCAAGCGAGAGCAGGAAGGGCCTTGCTGCCCTTGTCATCTCTCCAGCCGCAGAGTCTTAAGACTCCTGGGCACGACGGACGGCGCGCTCACCGGCGGTCTTACGAGCATTCTCCAGCCATTCGCTGGTGTGCTCGTTGCCCACGGTGGTGTCCTTGCCGTATTCGTCGGACCACACGGCCCAATCGGCAAGGACGGTCACCTTGTCTGCGTTGATGGAGAGGAAGCCACCCGACACGGCGGCGACGCGACGGTCGCCGTCGACCGGACGGATGGTCACGACGCCGTTCTCGACCAGCTGGCCGATCATGGGCTCGTGGCCAGGAAGCACGCCGATCTCACCCTCGGTGGTCTCAGCCGTGACGATGGTGGCCTTGCCAGTCCACAGCATGCGTTCGACGGAAACCAGTTCCACGGTGATGTCAGCCATGTGCGTCTCCCTACTTCTTCTCGGTCAGCTTCTTGTACGCAGCCTCGACGTCGTCCAAGCCACCCAGGCCGTTGAAAGCCTGCTCCGGGTAAGCGTCGAACTCGCCATTGCAGATGCGCTCGAAAGCGTCGATCGTCTCGGACAGCGGGACGTAGGAGCCCGGCAGGCCGGTGAACTTCTCTGCGACGAAGAAGTTCTGGCCCAGGAAGCGCTCGATACGACGTGCACGCTGAACGGTGATCTTGTCCTCTTCAGACAGCTCGTCCATACCAAGGATGGCGATAATGTCCTGGAGTTCCTTGTTCTTCTGCAGAATACCGATGACGCGTTGCGCAACTGCGTAGTGGCGCTCGCCGACGATGGACGGCTCGAGGATACGAGACGTCGAGGTCAGCGGGTTCACGGCCGGGTAAATACCCTTGGACGCGATACCACGGTCAAGCTCGGTCGTGGCGTCAAGGTGGGCGAAGGTCGTCGCCGGTGCCGGGTCAGTGTAGTCATCCGCCGGGACGTAGACGGCCTGCAGGGAGGTAATCGACTTACCCTTGGTGGAGGTAATGCGCTCCTGCAGAACACCCATCTCATCAGCCAGGGTCGGCTGGTAACCCACGGCAGAAGGCATACGACCCAGAAGGGTCGACACCTCAGAACCGGCCTGGGTGAAACGGAAGATGTTATCGATGAACAGCAGCACGTCCTGGTTCTGGACATCGCGGAAGTACTCCGCCATGGTCAGGCCGGACAGGGCCACGCGCATACGAACTCCCGGCGGCTCGTCCATCTGGCCGAACACAAGGGCCGTATCCTGCAGAACGCCCATCTCTTCCATTTCGAGGAAGAGGTCGGTGCCCTCACGGGTACGCTCGCCGACGCCGGCGAAAACGGAGGTACCGGAGAACTCGCGTGCGATACGAGTAATCATCTCCTGGATAAGAACGGTCTTACCCACACCTGCGCCGCCGAAGAGGCCAATCTTGCCGCCCTTGACGTACGGGGTCAGAAGGTCGATGACCTTAATACCCGTCTCAAGGATTTCGGTCTTACCCTCGAGCTGGTCGAATGCCGGCGGCTCGCGGTGGATGCCCCACTGCTCGCCGTCACGGCCCAGACCCGGCTGGTCGAGGCAGTCGCCGAGGGCGTTGAACACATGACCCTTGACGATGTCACCGACGGGAACCGAAATCGGCTTGCCGGTGTCGGTTACGACGGCACCGCGAACGAGGCCGTCAGTCGGTGCCATGGACACGGCACGGACGAGGTTGTCACCGAGGTGCTGAGCGACCTCGAGGGTGACAGTCTTTGCAACAGCTTCGAGGGAGATCTCGACGTGCAGTGCGTTGTACAGTGCCGGCAGTGCGCCGCGCGGGAATTCCACGTCGACGACCGGACCGATGACGCGCACGACGCGACCGGCAACCGCCGAATCCTGTGCATTCTGCTCTTGCAGAGCTGTAGTCATAATCTAGTCACTTTCTGCGCTGTCAGATAGCGCGCCAGCGCCACCGACAATCTCTGTAATTTCCTGGGTAATCTGTGCCTGACGGGCCTGGTTGGCCACACGCGACAGGTCCTTGACCAGGGCCGTCGCGTTATCAGTTGCAGACTTCATAGCGTTGCGTCGGGAAGCGGACTCGGACGCCGAAGACTCCAAGAACATGGAGAACAGCGTACGCGAGACATACTGCGGAAGCAGGGCATTCATGAGAGTGTCTGCGTCCGGCTCGAACTCGTAGTCTGCAGTAACCTCTTCCGTCGTCGCCGCAGTGGCGGACTCCGGAAGCTGCAGATCCTCTTCCTGGATGACCGGAACGACTGGCAGCAGCTGCTGCGCACGCGCAGTCTGAGACAGCATGGACTCAAACTCCGTGAACACAACGTGAACCTCGTCGAAACCGCGGACCGGCTGGCCCTCGTTGACGCCTTCACGCGACTTGGCCGTACCATTCGAACCCGCGAGGAAGCCATCAATAATGTGACGGCGCACGTTGTGGGTTGCCTCCCAGGACGGATCCTGAGAGAAACCGGTCCAGGCACCTGCAACCGGATCTTCGCGGAACTTGTAAAAGCCCACGCCCTTGTTGCCGGTGACGTAACGAACGACCTCGAGGCCGCGCTGCTTGAGCGCCGCTTCCAGCTCGGCCGCCTTCTTGAAGACGTTGTTGTTGTAGCCACCGCACATACCGCGGTCCGAGGAGACCACGAGAATGGCAGCTACACGCGTGTCTTCACGCGGCGTAAGCATCGGGTGGTCGAGCGAGCTAGCCGCAGCGAGTCGATTCATAACGTTGTTCAACTCTTGTGCATACGGCTGGGACGCTTCCACGCGAGCCTGCGCCTTGGTAATGCGCGAGGTAGCAATGAGCTCCTGAGCCTTGGTGATCTTCTTAGTCGAGTTCACGGACCGGATACGGTCGCGCAATTCGCGAAGATTTGCCATGGTGTTCGCTCCTCCCTTCTTTAATCTAGACGGTTAAAAGTCGTTGGATGTGTGACTTACTTGGCCGTCTTGCGGGAGACGTTGAGCTCGGTCTTCTTGTGCTCCGCCTCTGCCAGCGGCTCCACCGGAGCCTCGGTGCCGAGGTTGTGGCCCTCGGTCGTCTGGAAGGTCGGAGTGAAGTCCTTTGCACCAGCGAGAAGCGCTTCCTTGGACTCGTCGGTCAGAGCCTGGCCGCCAGCAATCTGCTCGAAGACCTGCGGCGCGTTGGAACGCAGGTACTCCTGCACATCGCGCTCGAAGCGGCGAACGTCCTCGACGGGAACGACGTCGAAGATGCCGGCGTCGGCCAAGAAGATGGACACCATCTGGTATTCAACCGGCTGCGGGGAGGACTCGGACTGCTTCAGCAGCTCGACAAGGCGCTCACCGCGCTCCAGCTGAGCCTTGGAAGCAGAGTCAAGGTCCGACGCGAACGCGGCGAAGGCCTGCAGGTCGCGGTAGGACGCGAGGTCCAGACGCAGGTTACCGGCAACCTTCTTCATACCCTTGGTCTGAGCGGCACCACCGACACGAGACACCGACACACCGACGTTAATTGCCGGACGGACGCCCTGGTTGAACAGGTCGGACTCCAGGAAGACCTGGCCGTCGGTAATGGAAATAACGTTGGTCGGGATGAAGGCGGAGACGTCGTTCGCCTTGGTCTCGATGATCGGGAGAGCCGTCATAGAACCAGCACCCATGTCGTCGGAGAGCTTTGCAGCACGCTCCAGCAGACGGGAGTGCAGGTAGAAGACGTCGCCCGGGTATGCTTCGCGTCCCGGCGGACGACGCAGCAGAAGGGAAATCGCACGGTAGGCCTCAGCCTGCTTGGTCAGATCATCGTAAATGATCAAGACGTGGTCGCCCTGGTACATCCAGTGCTGGCCAAGAGCAGCACCGGAGAACGGTGCCAGCCACTTGAAACCTGCGGAGTCAGAAGCCGGAGCAGCCACGATGGTGGTGTACTCCAGGGCACCGTGCTGCTCGAGCGTGTGGCGCACGCCAGCAATGGTGGAACCCTTCTGGCCGATAGCGACGTAGATGCAGCGAACCTGCTTGCTCTTGTCGCCGGACTCCCAGTTAGCCTTCTGGTTCAGGATGGTGTCGATGCAGACTGCGGTCTTACCGGTCTTGCGGTCGCCAATGATCAGCTGACGCTGGCCACGGCCAATCGGGGTCATTGCATCGATAGCCTTGATGCCGGTCTGCATCGGCTCTTCCACCGGCTGACGCTGGAGAACGGAAGGTGCCTGCAGCTCGAGGACGCGGTCCTCTTCGGCTTCAATCGGGCCAAGGCCGTCAATCGGCTGGCCCAGGGGGTTGATAACGCGGCCGAGGAATGCCTCGCCCACAGGAATGGAGAGAACCTCGCCGGTCCTCTTGACCTCGTCGCCCTCAGTAAGGGACTCGAAGTTGCCCAGGACAACGACGCCAATCGAGTTGGTGTCGAGGTTCTGTGCGACGCCAATCACGCCGCCGGGGAACTCGAGAAGTTCGTTAGCCATAACGGAAGGCAGGCCAGAAACCTGCGCAATACCGTCGGCTGCCGAAATCACCACGCCGGTCTCCTCACGGGAGGCCTCCGCGGAGTAGCTCGAGGTGTAGTTCGCAATCGCGCTACGGATCTCATCGGAGGAGATCGTCAGCTCCGCCATGTTGTTCCTACTCTCGGTAGTATCGTCCAATAATTTCTAAAATTGTGTCGTCATCGAAGACGAGCTGAAGGAAAGGCTAAAGCCTTTACTTCGACATCGCGGTACGCATACGAGCAATCTTGCCCGCAGTGGAACCGTCGATGACCTCGTCGCCGACGCGGATGATCATTCCGCCAAGGATGCTTTCGTCAACCTCGGAGTGAATGGACATCGCACGACCGTAAATCTTGCCCAGCTTGTCGGCGAGTGCTTGCTGCTGATTGTCATTCAGTGCGCCCGCGGAGGTGACATAGGCGATGGAGCGGCCCTGCAGCTCAGCTGCCTGGGATGCCAAACCGGCAATGTCATCAATCGGGTTGTGCTCGGGGCGAGCGATGGTCTGAAGCGCAAGCGCCTCAGTGAACATCGTGACCTTGCCATAGAGCACGTTCGCCAGCAGTCCGCGCTTACGCGCAGACTCAGCAGTGCGATCGGTAAGCAGCTGGGTCAGCTCGCCCTCACGGTCCAGAATGCGCGACAGGCGGAAGAGCTCGTCTTCAACCTGGCCCAACTGGCCCTGAGCCTCGGCACCGCGCAGAAGAGCGCGACGGCCGAGATTAACCAAGCCGTTCACGAGGTCGCGAGCGGACGACCACTGGTGGGTCACAACGTCCTCGAGCACGCGCAGAGCGCGGTCCGAGACCTTGGAACCAAACAGGGTGTTCACGAGCGCCTTGCGAGCATCTGCAGAAGCAGCCGGGTCCTTGAGGGCGCCGCGCAGCTCGCGGTCGCCATCGAGAACCTCGACAACCTCAAACAGATCGAGGCCGGTGCGTGCAAAGTCTGCGACCGCGTCGCCACCGTAAAGGACAGAGTCCAAGGTGGTCTGCGAGGTCGCGAGTGCTTCGCGGCTAGCTGCCTTCATGTCTGCCTACTTTCCGGCCGGTGCCACAGTGTCGAGCTCGGACAGGAAAGCATCAATCGTGGAGGACTTGCGGGTGGCGTCCGAAAGTTCGCCGCCCAGCAGCTTCTCCGCGAGGTTGATGGAGTTCTGACCGATTTCGGAACGCAGCTCGGTAACGACCTGTGCACGGGAAGCTTCCAGCTGCTTCTCGCCAGCGGCGACAATGCGGCGGGACTCTTCCTCAGCCTGAGCCTTTGCCTCAGTCTCGATCTGCTTGCCGCGCTCACGCGCCTGCTCACGGATCTCGGCAGCCTCGGCACGGGCATCAGCCAGCTGAGCGTTGTACTTCTCGAGTGCAGCCTTGGCCTCAGCCTGCTGAGCCTCGGCGCGCTTCAGGCCGCCCTCGATCTGGTCTTCGCGTGCCTGGAGCATCTTGTTGTATGCCGGAAGAACAAACTTCCAGAACAGGAACAAGATGACCACGAAACAGATCAAAGACCAGACGATGTCATAAGTCGCGGGGAGAAGAACCGAGAATGAGTCCTCGTTCGCTTCTTCGGCCGCAGCCAAATAAAAGACGTTGTTCATTGGTCTCCAGTCTTAAAAGGTTGGTGTGGTTAACGCGAACTTTTTAGAACAGGAAGCCGGCAACCAGGCCGATAAGGGCGAGAGCCTCGGTGAAGGCGATACCCAGGAACATGGTGGTACGCAGCTGGCCGGCCATTTCAGGCTGGCGAGCCATAGCCTCGACGGTCTTGCCGGCGACGATGCCGATGCCGATGCCCGGGCCGATAGCAGCAAGGCCGTAGCCGATGGTGCCGAAGCCAGCGAACTTGGTAGCAGCGTCAGCAGCCAGGATGATTTCGTTCATGGTGAAAGTCGTTCCCTTTCGTGTTACCCGAACTGTGTATCAGTCCGGGATGAAGATGTTGATGGAGTTGAAAGAATTCTTAGGTCGTGCAATCGACCTTCGCCCTAGTGCGAATCCGCGTGGAGGGACAGCTCGATGTACACCGCCGTCAGCAGAGCGAAGATGTACGCCTGCAGGAAGATGACGATGATTTCGAACAAGCTGAAAGCAATACCCAGGATGATGGTGACACCCGAGAGAGCCGTCCAGCCATTCATCTGCCAGAAGAAGAAGTTCGAAGCAGAGAACAGCAGGACCAGAATGATGTGTCCAGCCAGGAAGTTCGCCATGAGACGAATGGCAAGAGTGACCGGTCGAAGAATGAAGGTCGAGAAGAACTCGATCGGCACGACAAGCAGGTGCAGGGCCGGCGGCAGGTTAGGAATAACCACCGACGACTTCACAAACTTGCCCAAGCCGTAGCGCTTTGCGCCCGCGTAAATCATGGCGATGTACGCGACAGCTGCAAGCACGATAGGCATGCCGATACGACCATTAGGAGAGATGTTCAATCCCGGAATAATGGTCGGTACGTTCATAAAAAGGACCGCGAAGAAGATGGTCGCGATAATCGGAAGGAATCGCTTCGCCTCCTTCTTACCCAGAATGTCTTCAGCGATATAGATGCGGACGAAATCGACCGCGTGCTCGCCGACATTCTGCAGACCCTTAGGAACCAGCTTCGGGTTCTTGAAAGCCAGCGCGAAAAGGACCACCAGAACGAGCGTCATCAAAACGCGAACGAACATGAGGCGGTCGAACGCAAACGCGCCGCCAGCAAAGTCCCGAAGGAACAGCTCAGAAGGATTAATTTGCCCCGGGAAGAATTCCTTGCCCAAGTTGGGCTCGTGGAAGTGGCCACTTAGGGCCAAAGTTGTAACGCTCAGCGTTCTCTCCCGTGTTTGGGCCGTACGTAGTTCGTGAAAACTCACGCACGGTGCGATGGACGTCTCAAGCTCTCTGCCACAACCTTGGACTCCGTCGCACATCACACGTTGTGGCAGGGACTTACCAACCAAGATGCGTCATCCTCGCAGGTTATGCGGTGAAAATGTCGAATCTGCGGTAACCCGCGGTAAATAATATCAGGTTGGTAGCGGGTTTTCGCCCCCGGGGGCGCGCTTTTGTTTCGCCTGACAACGCCTACCGACTTTTATCTAAACCCCGTGTCACTGAGCGCGCGATTTACCCTGCTCACCTGGTATAAGTAAGATGCGTCACAAAGGAGAAGATCCCGTAGTAAATGGGGGTAGCTGCACTTATTCAACCCGCCCCTAACCGGGGGATTAAGCTCTCACACCACGTATCAACACCGAATGCCCGCCCCCACTTCTTTGGGGACGGGCGTAGACCAGTGCTGAGCTAAGTTCTAGAAGACATTCGACATCTGCGAAGTCATAACTCCCCACACCTCGGAGGCCAGGACAACCACGAGAACGGCGACCACGGTGATGAACAAGGCCACGTGATGGTAGAACTCGAGATCACGAATAACCGCCATGACAATAATCAAGAGCACAAGCTTGAGCAACCAGCCACCGAATACGACAGCAAGGGTCGTATTAGGCGTCGTATTGGAGGTAAAAAGCACCGACGCTGCCGTCATCAAGACGAATGCGCCGCCGATGGCCGCTCCGATGAGCACTCCCCAGATACCCGGCAGCCCAGCTACGCCGCCCCAGATAGCGAGCGACACAATCGTGATAGCTACAAGGCCTTTCCAGCCAAAGCTCACGGCACGCTGAAGCGGACGGCGCGGGTCATCAATGCCCTCAACACTGTTGAGCGGAGGCAGCTGCGCGGAAGTGTCCGCGGAGTTGTCATTGTGGGAAGCGGTGGATTCAGACACGGGAGACGATAATACCGCACCCTGCGCACTCCCCCAATGCTTAAGTCACTTAGGCCGGATGGACGTGCTCCACAACCGTTGTCGGTCGACGCTTTCGACCGATCTTGCCTTGTCGCAGCGGAATGAGCGTCGCAACGAAAGCGAGGACTAGCGCGACGATGGTAAAAGTCACCGCAGCCGCCGGCGGCACGATAGAGAAACTCACTGCACCAAACGCCACAGCAGAGACCCACATGTAGAGCACGAGCACCGTTCGGCGATGTGTGTGCCCCAGGGAGAGCAGGCGGTGGTGGATATGGAGCTTGTCCGCTGCGAACGGGGATTTGCCGTGCGAGACGCGGCGTACGACGGCCCACACGAGGTCGAGCACGGGCACAAAGACTGCGGCCGCCACCACGATTAAGGGGCTCATGAGAGCCACCATGTCCACGCCGCCATAGAGCGACATGTTGATCTTGCCCGAGGCCGAGGTCGACGCAGCGGCGAGCAGCAAGCCGATGAGCATGGCGCCGGTATCTCCCATGAAGATGCGGGAAGGCTCAAAGTTGTGCGGAAGGATTCCGGAACAAATGCCCACGAGCGCCGCCGCGATGATGGCCGGCGGGTACGCCGAGACCGCGCCACCTTGGTCATGCAGGACGGTCAAGGAGAAGATGAGGATTGCGGCTCCTGCGATCATGCCCAGGCCCGCAGCCAGCCCATCCAGGCCATCGACGAAGTTGATCGCGTTGATGAGCAACACCGTAATGAACACAGTAAAGAGTGTGGACTGGACTTGGTCGAGGACAATGGTCGTTCCATCGCCTGCCGGGACGAAGAAGAGAGTCCAGCTCAGCCCCAGCACACTCATGACGCCGGCGGCGACCACCTGTCCCACGAGCTTGACCATGGCAGACAGTTCGTAGAGGTCATCGATGATGCCGACCAGGACGATGGCGGCGGCCGACCAGAGGACCGCGGTCATCTCCGGGGTGACGGGCATAAACCCGCGCGTCAAGGCTGGAAGCTGTTGGGCAAGAAAGATGGCCGCGATAAAACCGGTAAACATCGCCACGCCGCCCAGCTGCGGGGTGGGTTGCGAGTGGGCGTCGCGCTGGCGGATCTCCGCCACGCGGCCGGTGCGAACAAGCAACGAGCGCACCGCGCCAGTGCACAAGTACGTGATGGCGGCGGCGACGAGCAGCACGAGACCAAGCTCACGCAGCGGTACACCGGTTCCAGCCATCTATCTTTTTCTTTCGTCATGTCGCGCTCTACTCCACAGGGAAATCGGCGCCGGGCAGTATCAGTTTTGAACGGTTAGTCGCGGACGGCCAGTTACGGACGCGTGCGCAGAGTCTCCGCAGGAACACTGATGACCTCAGAAATCTGCTCGGCAGAAATCGCGCCTTCGCGCAGGAGGTACGGGTGCGCCTGGGACAGGTCGACGATGGTCGACGGCTTGCCGATGGCGGCCTCTCCCCCGTCAAGGTACACGGACACGGCCTTACCCAGCTGCTGCTTGGCGGCGATGGCCGTGGTCGGCGGAGTGTGTCCCGAGATGTTGGCAGAGGACACAGCCATAGGACCGACCTCGCGGAGCAGCTCGATAGCGACGGGCTGCAAGGGCATGCGCAGCATCACGGTGCCGCGGGTATCGCCCAGGTTCCACGGCAGGCTGGGAGCCTGCGGAACGACGATGGACAGTCCGCCCGGCCAGAAGGCCTCGACGAGCAGCTGCATGGTATCCGTCATCGACGCGACGAGCCCCTTGTACGTATCCCAGGAACCGACGAGCACCGGCACCGGCATATCCGGGCCGCGGTGTTTCGCAGCGAGCAAGCTCGCTACGGCGTCGTTGTCGAAGGCATCGCAGCCGATGCCGTAGAGGGTATCCGTCGGCATGACGACCAGGCGCCCGGACTTCGCGGCCTTGACGGCTTCAGCGATGCCCTCGGCACGGGTGGCCTCATCGGCGCAGTTATAAATCTTTCCTTGCATGTCTAAGGATTCTCCAGCCTTGACGGTGTGTGGGGACGGTTAATGGGGTGCTTTCTTTTTAACCCGGACTAGCTTACTCGTCTCGTAGGGCGGTCACGAAGCGTGGTGTGCCCGTGAGATCCTTCAGGGGTGTAATAGCTGTAAATCCCCCGGCGTCATGCAGCGCCGCCTGGACCAAGGAACTGGTCGTATCGTCGTGTTCAATGCCCACGCGGCCGCACGGTTTCAGCAAGCGAGACACCGTCGGCACCATCTGTCGAATGAGCGTCATGCCGTCTGCGCCGGAGAAGACGGCCTCGTGCGGGTCGGCGTAGACCTCCGGCTCCAGGTCATCGGTCTCCGGGACATAAGGCGGGTTCGTCACGAGGAGGTCGACGCTACCATTAAGCTCCGCCAGGATTTCGGGATCCGTGACATCGCCTTGGATGAGCGTCACGCCGGAGTCGGCGAGGTTGCGCTGGGCGTAGGAGAAGGCGGCATCGGAAAGCTCGACGGCATAAACCCGGGCGTTCGGGGCCTCGTGCGCAATATACGCCGCCAAAGCCCCGGAGCCTGTGCACAAGTCCACCACCAGCGGTGAATCCACGCCGCGCAGCTGGCGCACTCCCCACTCCGCGATAACCTCGGTCTCTGGACGCGGAATGAACACACCGGGGCCGACCTCGAGTTCTAGGGGTCCGAACCACGCAACGCCAAGGACGTGCTGAAGCGGCTCGCGGCGTTCGCGGCGGGCGACGAGTGCCTCATAGGCGACGTCGAAGCCGGGCATGGGTTCCTCATGGAGAGGAATATCCATGTGTCCGGTGTGTATGAGATACGCGGCCATGAGTCTCGCGTCCCACTCGGGGCTGGACACACCAGACGCGCGAAGGCGCTCCGCAGCACTGCGAAGCGCCTGTCCGTAGGTATGGGGCACCGTTTAGCCCTCGGCCTCGAGGCGCTCGGCGCGCTCCTGGGTCTGCAGAGCCGTGATGAGATCCTGCATATCGCCGTTCAACACGTGGTCCAGATTATTGGCCTTATAGCCAATGCGGTGATCCGTGATGCGGTTCTCCGGCCAGTTGTAGGTGCGAATGCGCTCGGAACGGTCCATGGTGCGCACCTGGGAGGCGCGCTGCTCGCCAGCCTCGGCCTCGCGGGCCTCGCGCTCCATCTGGTCCAGTCGGGCCTGCAGAACCTGCAGGGCACGCGCCTTGTTCTGGATCTGGGAGCGTTCCTTTTGACAGGTCACAACCAGGCCGGTGGGCAGGTGGGTGATACGCACGGCCGAGTCGGTCGTGTTAACACCCTGGCCGCCCTTACCGGAAGAACGGTAGACGTCGACGCGGATATCCTTCTCGTCGATGCTGACAGACTCGATCTCGTCCGGCTCCGGGTAGACGAGCACGCCGGCCGCGGAGGTCTGGATGCGGCCCTGGGATTCGGTAACCGGCACGCGCTGGACGCGGTGTACGCCGCCCTCGAATTTGAAGACGGACCAGGCGCCGTCGCGCGACGGGGTCTTGGACTTGAAGGAGATGGACATGTCCTTCACGCCGCCCAGGTCGGATTCGTTGAGGCCGAGGACCTCCCACGCGAAGCCGGCCTTATCGGCGAAGCGCTCGTACATGCGGGCTAGGTCGCCAGCGAAGAGGGCGGCCTCTTCGCCACCGGCGCCAGCCTTGATCTCCATAATGATGTCGTCGCCATCGTGCTCGTCGCGGGGCGCGAGCAAGTCAGCGAGCTTTTCTTCGAGCTCGACCACGAGCGGCTCGAGGCGGTCGACCTCCGCCTGGAAGTCGTGGTCCTCGTAGGCCATCTCCTTGGCGTCCGCGAGATCCTCGCGAGCCTGTACGAGCTCATTGTTGATGCTCACGATGGGACGAAGCTCCGCATAGCGTTTGGACAGCTTGCGGAACATCTTTTGATCACCGGCCACCTCAGGGTCGGCCATCTGCATTTCGATGCCTTGGTACTCGGAGACGATGTCGTCAACGAGGGAAACTTGGCTAGCCATTAGACGTAATCCTCCACATCCTTGTCCGCGACCATGGGCGCGGAGCTGGCGATCTGCATGAGGAACTCGCCATTCGATTTGGTCTTCTTGAGCTGCTTGATAAGCAGGTCAATGGCCGCGAACGAGTCGAGGCCAGAGAGGATGCGACGCAGCTTCGTCATGATCCGCGCCTCCTCTGGGACGAGCAGGAGCTCGTCCTTACGGGTGCCGGACGGGTTAACGTCGACGGCCGGGAAGATGCGGCGCTCGGAAATCGCGCGGTCCAGCTTGAGCTCCGCGTTACCGGTGCCCTTGAACTCCTCGAAGATGACCGTGTCACCCGTGGAGCCGGTCTCCACCATCGCGGTGGCGATGATGGTGAGCGAGCCGCCGTTTTCGATGTTGCGCGCAGCACCCAGGAAGCGCTTCGGCGGGTAGAGCGCGTTGGAGTCCACACCACCGGAAAGGATGCGGCCCGAGGCCGGGGACGAGTTGTTGTACGCGCGGCCCAGACGGGTAATGGAGTCGAGGAGGACGACGACGTCCTTGCCCTGCTCCACGAGGCGCTTGGCGCGCTCGATGGCCAGCTCCGCGACGGCGGTGTGCTCTGACGGCGGACGGTCGAAGGTCGAGGCAATGACCTCGCCTTTGACGCTGCGCTGCATATCCGTGACTTCCTCAGGACGCTCGTCAACGAGGACGACCATGAGGTAACACTCCGGGTTATTCGTGGAAATCGCGTTCGCGATGTTCTGCAGAATGGTCGTCTTACCAGCCTTCGGCGGGGAGACGATGAGCGCGCGCTGTCCCTTACCAATCGGCATGATGAGGTCGATGACGCGCGTGGTGAGGATCTTGGGATCCGTCTCTAGGCGCAGGCGCTGGTTCGGGTAGAGCGGCGTGAGCTTGCTAAACTCTGGGCGATCCTTCGCCGTCTGCGGGTCGAGGCCGTTGACGGAGTCGACCTGCACGAGCTGGTTGTACTTGCGGCGGTTACGGCCGTTGCCCAGCGTCTTAGTACCAGCTCCGACCTTGACCTGGCCGGTCACAGCGTCGCCGGAGCGCAGACCCAAGCGGCGCACCAAGTTGTTGTTGACGAAGACGTCGCTGCCCGCGGCGTGGTAGCCGGTCGTGCGCAGGAAGGCCACGTTGTTGTCGACGACCTCAAGGATGCCGCCCACAGCCTGCAGCTCGTCGCCCTCGCGGACCTGCAGATCGCCGTTGCCGCCGTGATTGTTGCCACCCTGACCGTCGTTGCCACCGCGATTGCGGCGATTGCGACGGCCGCGGCGACCGCGGCGGCCGTTGCCCTCGTCGTCGTTGTTGTGGCGGTTGCGGCCGTTCTTGTCGTTCTGGCCGTCGTTGTCGTTCTTCTCGCCACGATCGTTAGTTCGGTCGTTACCGCGATCATTGTTGCGGTCGCCGTGACGGCCGCGGCGGTTGCCGCGCTCGCCGCGGCCACGCTGCTCGTCGTGGTTGTGCTGGTCTTCGGAAGAACGCTCAGCGTTGTCGCCCGCGTTGGAGTCGGCAGAGGAGTCCTGTGCAGCCTCGTCGTCGCCGACGCGGCTGCGCTCGCGCAGGGACTTCTTCGAGTCATCATCCTGCGCACCGTTTTGCCCCTGCTCGTTGCGGGCCTCGCGGCGCGCACGATTGCGGCGGGCGCGGCGGGCCTGAGAGCGGGACTCGTAGGTGCGGTTATCGCCGCCGTCCTGCTTCTCACCCTGGTTGCCCTGCTCCTGCGGCTCCTGCTCAGCGGCATTTTCTACGGCTGCAGAGACAGAAGCGCTTTCGGAGGCAGCCTTGCGCGGGACGCGGCGCGGGCTGTCGCCGCCTAGGACGTTGCGCTTGGGCGCGGAGGTCGCGGGGGCATCGGCAGCCTTGGCAGCCTTAGCGCGCTTCGGCGCGGTGCCCGTGGTCAACGCCTCAATGAGTTCCCCCTTGCGCAGGCCCGAAATGCCCTTGAGGCCGCGCTCGGCGGCGAGCTTGCGCAGTTCCGGCAGCTTCATCGACGCAAGGTCAGCGGCTGCGGTGGTGTCCGTAGTGCTCACGGATATCCTTTCGTTTCTCCCCGGGCCATGGGTGGGATCGCCGCGCACGCACGTGCGATAAGGCCCAGGGAGCCATCTTCAAACAATGTCTATGAATGCCCATGGACGCAATCACGGTGCGAAACGCGTTACCCGTGAGTGAAGACACACGCGGCCATGAGTAGAAATCGGGTGACTGGTGGAATGAAATTCGCGGGGACAGCGGCGCCACGAGTCTTCGAGCCGAGCACGCCGAGTGCAGCGCGTCAAAGGGGGCGACCGTCACAATCCGCACAGTCGCCACCCAGTATAGATCACCGCTCGCCCCATGTCGCAACAGGCACCCACGCGTGGCAGGTGTGCGGCTACCATAAAGGGCATGCTTTCGACGATGCAGGACGTGCCGCTGAATATCTCACGCATCTTGGACTACGGGTCCACGGTCCACGGGGCCACCCCGGTGACCACGTGGCGTGGGGACACGGCCGCGGGCGAGGAGCCACAAGAGGTCGCAACGTTTGCCGATATCGGAGCGCGTGCGGCGGCGTGGGCGCATGCGTTGCACGAAGACCTGGGGGTTACCGGCGACGAGCGCGTGGCCACGCTAATGTGGAATTGCGCGGAGCACCTGGAGATTCTCTTCGGCACAGCGTGTAAGGGCGCGGTCTTCGTGCCGCTTAATAAGCAGCTCATGAATGACCAGATTCGCCACATCATCAACCACTCGCAGGCGAAGGTCATCGTTGCGGACCCGCGCTTGGCCGTGCAGCTGAAGCGTATCTTAAGCGGCGCGCCGGAGGTCGAGTCCGTGGTCTTTACTGGCTCGGTCGGGCTTGCCGATGCCGCCCTCCACATGCCCCGCAGCGTCGCGACGTACTCCTACGAGCAGCTCCTCGACGGCAAGTCCTCGCGCTACCGCTGGCCGGAGCTCGACGAGCGCACTGCGGCGGCGCTGTGCTACTCCACGGGTACGACCGGCGCGCCCAAGGGCGTGGTCTACTCCCACCGCTCCATTTACTTGGAGGCCATGCAGCTGCGTTCCTCGGATTCGCTGTGCGTCACGCACGGCGAGACCTTCTTATGCTGCATCCCCATCTATCACGTGCTCAGCTGGGGCGTACCCTTTGCAGCGTTTATGACGGGCACCCCGTTGGTTCTTCCGGACTCGGATGTCTCGGCACCCACGCTGTCCAAGCTCATCGCTGCGACCCACCCGCGCGTGGCGCACGGCGCGCCCACTATTTGGCTCCAGCTCATCGTCCACTACATGCAAAACCCGCCGGAGCGCATGTCGCTCACTGAGATCTACGCGGGCGGCTCGCCGGTGCCGCCGCAGCTCATCAAGGTCTGGGAGGAACGCTACGGCGTGGACGTCATCCACGTGTGGGGAATGGTGGAAACCTCCACCGTGGGCTCCGTCGCCCGCCCACCGCAGGGCGTCAACGGCCCGGCGCGCTGGGCCTACCGCATCTCCCAGGGGCGCATTCCCGCCTCGTTACAGTACCGCGTGGTCAACGACGGCCAAGTCGTGCCCAAGACGGACCGCAACTCCGGCGAGATTCAGGTGCGGGGCAACCTCGTCACCGCGTCCTACTACGACTCCCCCACGGCTTCTTCGGGTGGCCCGGCCAGCGAGTTCCGCGGCAAGGCTGTGGAGAACGCCGCCTCCAAGTTCACCGCAGATGGCTGGCTGCGCACCGGCGACGTTGGCTCCGTCACACACGACGGCTTCCTCACCATCGAGGACCGCGCCCGCGACGTCATTCGCTCCGGCGGCGAGTGGATCTACTCGGTCCAGCTGGAAAACCTCATCATGTCTGACCCGCGCGTTATCGAGGCCGCCGTCATCGGCTACCCGGATAAGCAGTGGGGCGAACGTCCGCTCGCCGTCACCGTGCTCGACCCGCAGACTTCCCCCACCATTGAGACGGCTGAGTCCCTGCGCGACGCGATGCGCAAGGAGCTACCCAGCTGGATGCTGCCGGAATACTGGACCTTCGTGAAGTCCATTGATAAGACCTCCGTGGATAAATTCGATAAGAAGGACCTGCGCATGCACCTGGCCGAAGGTGAGTACAACATCATTCGCCTCTCCGGTCCGGGCGAGACCCACCGTCCCGAGTTCGACGAGTTCGAAGCGGAGGAATTCTAGGCTGGCCGTCGCCGCTTCCGGCATTAACGGGGCGACGCTGAGCATCATCACCGGCTCCGTGCTCACCACGCTCGCCGTGACGGCCTGGATGCTGCGCCGCCGTTTCCGCGAAATCCCGTTATTGCGGGGAGAGCACTCTCGGTGGGTCAGCACTACTTACGGCAGCTCGACACGCCCAGGGAATAAACACGAACAAACCCGCGTTATATTGTTTATACCCGTGCCCACGTCCAAGCTATGGTGGAAACCCTATGACTTCCCCGTCTCAACTCACCCGCGTCGCACTTCCGCTGCCGCGCATCGGCGGCGCTCCCACGCCACCCGCGGATATGCCCGCAGCTCATGCGGACGGTTCGCGCGCGCTCATCGACCGCTACGGCCGCGTCGCGCGCGACCTGCGCGTCTCCCTGACTGACCGCTGCAATCTGCGCTGCACGTACTGCATGCCCGCCGAGGGCCTCGATTGGATGCCCACGGAACACACCCTCTCCGACGAGGAGACCATCCGCCTTATCCGCTTGGGCGTCGAACGTCTCGGTATTCGCCAGGTGCGTTTTACCGGCGGCGAGCCGCTACTGCGCAAGTCCCTGGAGAAAATCATCGCGGCAACCAAGCAGCTGCGCACTGACGAAGGTGTCGCGCCCACCATCGCGCTCACCACCAACGGTCTAGGCCTACCCCGCCGCATTGAAGCGCTCAAGGAGGCGGGCCTCGACCGCGTGAACATCTCGCTCGACACCATCGACCGCGAGCTCTACGCGCAGCTCACCCGCCGCGACCGTATCAAGGATGTCTTCAAGGCCATCGCTGCCGCGAGCGAAGCGGGCCTTCACCCCGTCAAGGTCAACGCCGTGGTCATGCCGGGCGTTAATGAGGACGGCATCGTCCCGCTCGCCCGCTTCTGCCTCGAGCACGGCGCGCAGCTGCGCTTCATCGAACAGATGCCGCTGGGTCCGCGTGAGAAGTGGCGCCGCGACCAGCTCGTCACGGCGGACCAAATCCTCGATTACCTGCGCGAAGACTTGGAACTTACCCCGGCCCGCGAGCCGCGCGGCTCCGCCCCGGCCGAGCTGTGGGAGGTAACCTCCCACGATGGCACCCTCCACGGCACGATCGGCATCATCGCCTCGGTGACGCATCCTTTCTGCGGCGACTGCGACCGCACGCGGCTTACCACGGATGGCGCGGTGCGCAACTGCCTCTTCGGCAACTCGGAGACGTCCCTGCGCGACCTCATGCGTGCGGGTGCCACCGACGAGGAGCTCATGACCGCCTGGGCCGGCGAGATGTGGGCCAAGCTGCCGGGCCACGGCGTCAACGACGAAGGCTTCTTGCAACCAGATCGTCCTATGTCCGCCATTGGCGGCTAACGTAGACATCTATGTCCGTTACCATCGCTGCGCACCGCGCGCGCGTCCTCGCGCTAGCACATCCGGCCATGCCCGTCGACACACCGCTCGCGGAGCTGCCTGGCCGCGTTCTCGCTGCTGACGCTCCTGCACGTTTCCCCGTCCCGCCTTTCGATAACTCGGCAATGGATGGCTTCCTCGTCCGCCGTGCCGATCTCACGGGTGAAGGCCCGTGGACGCTGCCCGTCGCAGGCGATGTCCCCGCGGGCTCCGCGCCGCTGCCCGTACCTGCTGGCCACGCCGTGCGCATTATGACGGGCGCACCCACCGGAGATCCTTCCGGACTTGCCGTCATCCCGGTCGAGGACACCAACATTCCGTCCGGCCCGCACCCGCTACCAGAGTCGGTCACTGTTTTTAGGCTGGGCGAGCGCCCGCATATCCGGCGCGCGGGCGATAGCCTCCAGCCCGGCCACCCCGCGGCGACTGCTGGCACGTTGGCGGATGCGCCCACCCTCGCCGCGCTCGTGTCGGCAGGCGTCGCCTCGGTTTCTGCCTACCCGGCGCCGTCCGTCGCCGTCGTGACGTCCGGCTCCGAGCTGCTCACCGCGACCGACGCCGCGGCGCTCTCCTCGCTCCCGGCCGGGGCGCTTCCCAATTCCAATGGCCCCATGCTCGCTGAGCTCGCCCGCGTTGCTGGCGCCAGTGAGGTCACGCGCCGTCACGTCGTGGACTCGCCCGAGGCGCTCGCGGCGGAGCTCGATTCTCTCGCCGCTGCCGGGGTCGATCTCATCATCACCTCCGGTGGCGTGTCCGCCGGTGCCTTCGACGTTGTTCACGAGGTCCTCGGCGCCTCGCCTGACGCCTGGTTCGGCGAGGTCTGCCAGAAACCTGGCGCGCCGCAGGGCGCCTCGCCGTGGCGTGGCGTGCCCGTACTTTCCTTCCCGGGCAATCCCGTGGCGGCTTTCGTGTCTTTCCATCTCTACGGTGCGCCGGTCCTGCGGCGCCTGCGCGGTCTGCCCAACGCCCCTGCCCCGCGCGTTGTCGCCCAGCCCGACGCTGAATTCCCGCGCGTACGCGACCGCGTCCTCATAGTGCCCGTGCGCCTGGACTTCACCGTCTCGCCGCCGCGAGCCACGCCCTTTAGCGGCCGCCACGTGGGCAGTCACCTCGTCGGCTCGCTCGCCGGCACACACGGCTACGCTGTCCTCGAGTCCACGCTCCCAGACGGCGCATCCGTCGACGTCTACTTTTACTAACCCCCAGATTTCCCACTGATTGGAGCCCTCATGAAGTTCACTCACCTCAACGACGCCGGCGCCGCCTACATGGTCGACGTCACGGAGAAGAAGCCCACCGTGCGCACGGCCACCGCCCGCGGCGAGGTGTACTGCTCGCCGGAGGTCCTTGCCGCGCTGCGCGACGGCACGGTGCCCAAGGGCGACGTCCTCGCCGTCGCCCGCGTGGCCGGCATCGCCGCGGCGAAAAAGGTTCCGGAACTCCTTCCCCTCGCCCACACTATCGGCGTCCACGGCGCCGCGGTCGACCTTGAGCTGCGCGAGGACTGCGTCTTCATTGAAGCCACCGTGCGCACCGCAGACCGCACGGGCGTAGAGATGGAAGCACTCACCGCCGTCTCCGTCGCGGCGCTCGCCGTCATCGACATGGTCAAGGGCGTCGACCGCGCCGCCTACATTCGCCGTACGGGCATCGTCGCCAAGTCCGGGGGCCGCTCCGGCGATTGGTCTCGCGAGCTGCCGGAGCTCGCCGAAATCCCGGCCGCTGAGTAATGCGCCCCACAACCGGAGTCATCGTCCTCGCCGGCGGACGCGGCACACGCATGGGCGGCGTGGATAAAGGCTCCGTCACCGCGCGCGGCGCGCGCCTTATTGACCACGTGCTCGCCGCGCTGCCCTACGGCACGCCCACCGCGGTGGTCTCGCCGTACCCGCTGGGTCTGCCGCAAGTCTGCGAGTCTCCGCTCTTTGGCGGTCCCGTCGCCGGCATCGCCACCGGCTTCCACGCGCTCGACACCCCGCGGGTCGCGGTGCTCTCCGTCGATGCGCCCGATTCCCCGCGCATGCTTCCCCGCCTGGTAGCGGCCCTCGACGCCGCACCGGGGGCATCGGCAGCCGTCGCCACGACCGGCTCACGCATCCAGCCGCTCATCGCGCTGTGGAACGCGGACGCGCTTGCGGCCGCGCTGGCGGCGCTAGGTTCGCCGCACAATACATCCGCGCGCCGTCTCCTGCGCGCCGCCCCCGGCGCCCTTGTCCGCGTGCCCGGCACTGGTGCCGAAGTCGACTACGACACCCCCGCCGAATTGTGTGCCTGGGCTGCCCGCGCCTCATCCTAGTCGACGGCTGAAGGCCTAACGGGCGTCCCGGAAGATATCCCCCACGAGTGGCAGCACCACACCAAGCGTGTCAGCGACCGCGCCGCGCGAGGACGCCGAGTTGATGATGAGCGATCCACCGCCGCGATCCGTCATGCCGATGATTCCACGCGACAGCCCCGCCTTGTGCGAGGACTCCAGCCCCTTGAGCAAGACTTGGGTCTCCAGGCCGGTAAGCCGCGCGGTGACGAACTCCGCGGTGACTTCTGGCGTGTAATTCGTGGTGCCTACGCCCGTGCCGCCGATGACGACGATAACGTGCGTGCCAGCGCGCACCTCGGCGCGCAGCGCCTCCGCAACACGGGCGTAGCCTTCCGCGATCACGACGTGGGAGCCCACTTCGAAGCCCGCATCTACCATAAGCGACGCCGCGAGTTCACCCGCCGTATTGGGCTTTTCGCCGCTGAGAATCCTGTCGGCGGTAACGATGATGGCGGCCGTGGTGGGCGTCATATCTGGCTCCTTCAAATCCGAACACAATGTGTGACCAATTCAACACATTCAAACGTAAACAAAACTTAGGGTGACCTTCTTCGGGTTAACCTGCACCGGTCGCGAGCGAATTATTTTCGCAACATTTTCCTGCTGTAATTAAACACGGAAGAACCCGTGAAAAAGGTCATGCTCCAGCATAAACCACGATAAATTGGATAGGAGCTCTTTTCTACGAGATATGGCAAGGAAAATAATGACTGCTCTCGATACCTCCGGTTCTACCATTCAGGGATGGAACCCGGAAGATCCAGACCACTGGGATTCCAAGATCGCGTGGAAGACCCTCTGGCTCTCCACTTTTATCCTCATCATCGGCTTCGCCACGTGGTACTTGGTATCCGCCATCGCGCCGATGCTCAACCAGATCGGCTTTGATCTGTCGAAGAGCCAGCTGTACTGGCTCACCTCCATCTCGGGCCTCGCCTGCGGCCTGTTCCGACTGCTGTTCATGTTCCTGCCGCCGATCATCGGCACGCGCAAGCTCGTGACGCTGTCCTCCCTGCTGTTTATCATCCCGATGCTCGGCTGGTTCTTCGCCGTGCAAAACACCTCGACCCCGTTCTGGTGGTTCATGGTGCTGGCCTTCCTCTCCGGCGTCGGCGGCGGCGTCTTCTCCGGTTTTATGCCGTCCACCGGCTACTTCTTCCCCAAGCGCATGTCGGGCACCGCGCTGGGCATCCAGGCCGGTATCGGTAACTTCGGTATCTCCTTCATTCAGCTCGTCGCGCCGTGGCTCATGGGCTTTACGCTCCTGGGCATCGGCTTCGTGGCGCCGCAGCGCACGGATGAGGGCGATATCTTCGTGCACAACCCGGCTATCTTCCTCGTGCCGTGGGCCCTCGTCGGAGCTATCCTCGCGTGGACCATGCTCAAGGACGTGCCGATCAAGGCCAACTTCCGCCAGCAGATCGACATCTTCGGCAATAAGAACACGTGGATCCTCACCATCGTCTACCTCATGACTTTCGGTGCGTTCTCCGGCTTCGCGGCTCAGATGGCACTGCTCATCAACAACATCTACGGCGCTAACTCCTCTTTCGCAGGCACCTTCGAGAACCTGCCCAAGGGCGCGACCTACGCCTTCCTCGGCCCACTCATCGGCGCACTCGTCCGCGCACTGTGGGGCCCGCTGTGCGATAAGTTCGGCGGTGCCATCTGGACTTTCATCGGCTGCCTCGGCATGACGGTCTTCACCGCTGCCTCCGCGCTCTTCCTCAACCCGAGCGACCCGAGCGAGTTCAAGTGGTTCCTCACCTGCATGCTCATCATGTTCTTCTTCACGGGTCTCGCTAACGCCGGCACCTTCAAGCAGATGCCCATGATCCTCCCGGCCCGCCAGGCGGGCGGCGTCATCGGCTGGACCGGCGCCATTGGTGCCTTCGGCCCATTCGTCGTGGGCGTGCTGCTGTCCGCCATGCCTGCGACTGCGTTCTTCTGGGGCTGCGTGGTCTACTTCATCATCACCACGGCGCTCGTGTGGATCTACTACGCCCGCCCCAACGCTCCGTTCCCCGGCTAAACCAACTTTCTAGGAGTATTTACCCCCCATGACTACTCACGTTGAGCCCCAGAATGGCAAACTCAACCCGCTGTTCAAGCTGGGTGCCTACCTGCGCCACGGCGAGGCCAGCGACTCCGGCCAGCAGCTGTTCCTCCAGGGCGGCCGCCAAGCTGATGTCTTCTACCGCAACCGCTGGGCCTTCGACAAGATGGTCCGTTCTACCCACGGCGTGAACTGCACCGGTTCCTGCTCGTGGAAGGTCTATGTCAAAGACGGCGTCATCACCTGGGAGTCCCAGGCAGTGGACTACCCCACCACCGGCAATGACATGCCGGAATACGAACCGCGCGGCTGCCCGCGTGGTGCATCCTTCTCCTGGTACACCTACTCGCCCACCCGCGTGCGCTACCCGTACGCCCGTGGCGTGCTCGTCGACATGTACCGCGAGGAAAAGAAGAAGACCGGAGACCCGGTCCTCGCCTGGCGCGCCATCCAGGAAGACCCGGACAAGCGCGCGGCCTATATCTCGCAGCGCGGCAAGGGCGGACTCATCCGCATTACCTACGAGGAGGCCATCGAGATGGCCGCCGCGGCACACGTCTACACCATTCGTGAGCACGGCCCAGACCGCATCTTCGGCTTCACCGTTATTCCGGCCATGTCGCAGGTCTCCTACGGTGCTGGTTCGCGCTTCCTTCAGCACATCGGCGGCGTAGCACTCTCCTTCTATGACTGGTACGCCGACCTTCCGCCGGCCTCCCCGCAGACTTTCGGCGACCAAACGGACGTCCCGGAGTCAGGCGACTGGTACAACTCGTCCTACCTCATGATGTGGGGCTCCAACATTCCGGTTACCCGTACGCCGGACTCCCACTTCATGGTCGAGTCCCGCTACCGCGGCACCAAGGTCGTTGTTGTCTCCCCGGACTTCGCAGATAACACGAAGTTCGCCGACGAGTGGGCGCAGATCAACCCGGGCACCGACGCCGCCCTCGCGTTCGCCATGGGCCACGTCATTCTCAAGAAGTTCCACGTCGAGCGCCAGGAACCGTATTTCATGAACTACATGCGTAAGTTCACGGACTCACCGTTCCTGATCACCCTCGAGGACCGCGGGGATGGCACGTACACCCCAGGAAAGTTCCTCACCGCTGCCCAGCTTTCCGATGCCTCCCTCAACGGCTCCCCCAATGCCGCCTACCGCACGCTCGTCATGGAAGAAGACGGCAAGGTCGTCGACCCGGGCGGCACGATGGCAGACCGCTGGGACATGGAATCCTCCAAGTGGAACCTCTCATTGGGCAACGCCGATCCGGTCATGTCCATCGCGGAGACCGACTCCTACTCCACCGCCGAGGTGCTCTTCCCGCGCTTCGACCTCGATGCTGACCCGAGCGATGTGGGCACCGATAAGCCGATCGGCGCCGGCGTTGTCCACCGTGGCGTCCCGGTCCGCGAGGTCGACGGCCAGCTCGTGACCACCGTCTTCGACGTGTTGCTCGCCCACTATGGCGTCAACCGCGAGGAGCTCAATCTCCCGGGGTCCTGGCCCAAGGACTTCTACGATGCCTCCGAGGTCGGCACCCCGGCTTGGCAGGAAGAGCTCACCGGCGTCGCCGCTGAGACCTGCATCCGCATCGGCCGCGAGTTCGCGCAGAACGCCGCAGATTCACAGGGCCGCTCCCAGATCATCATGGGCGCCGGCGTCAACCACTACTTCCACGCGGACACTATCTACCGCACATTCCTGGCGCTCACCTCCATGTGTGGCACGCAGGGTGTTAACGGCGGCGGCTGGGCTCACTACGTGGGCCAGGAGAAGCTGCGCGCCATCAACGGCTGGACCCAGTGGGCCATGGGCACGGACTGGCAACGTCCGCCGCGCCACATGATTTCCACCGGCTTCTACTACTTCGCCACGGAGCAGTACCGCTACGACAACTCGCACGCCTCGCACCTGGGCTCGCCGCTGGCTAGCCACGGCTCCATCGAAGACAAGATGGTCGCCGACACGATGGTCGAGGCCATGACCCGCGGCTGGATGCCCTCCTACCCGCAGTTCAACAAGAACTCGCTGCTCCTCGCGGACGAGGCCAAGGCCGCTGGCCAGGACATCAAGGATTACGTTGTCAACCAGCTGGAATCCGGCGACCTCGAGTTCTCCTACAACAACCCGTCGGCCAAGGAAAACTGGCCGCGCATCCTGCTCAACTGGCGCACGAACCTGCTGGGTTCTTCCGCCAAGGGCACGGAATTCTTCCTGCGCCATCTGCTGGGCGTGGACTCGGACGCCACCGCGGCCGAGCTCTCCCCGGAGGAGCGCCCGAAGTCCATCACCTGGGTCGACGACGCGCCTGAGGGCAAGCTCGACCTCATGCTGACCACGGATTTCCGCAACACATCCACGACGCTCGTCTCCGACATCGTGCTCCCAGCCGCCACCTGGTATGAGAAGCACGACATGTCCTCGACGGATATGCACCCGTCCCTGCACTCCTTCAACGCGGCGATTACCCCGCCGTGGGAGGCACGCACGGACTTCGAGGTCTTCCGTGACCTCGCTGCCTCGCTGTCCGCGATGGCTGTGAAGTGGCTGGGCACGCAAACCGACGTGGTCACGCAGCCGAGCCACCACGACACCCCGGATGAGATGGGCATGGCCCGCGGAATCGTCCCCGATATCAAGGAAGTCGGCCTCGTCCCGGGGCTGACCATGCCGAAGATCGCCACCATCGAGCGCGACTACACGAAGATCTACGAGAAGTGGACCCACTTGGGCCCGCTGTCGGCCAAGGCCGGCACCGGCGTCCACGGCACGAAATTCAACGTGGAGAAGCAGGTCGAAGAGCTTAAGCTCATCTGCGGCACCGAGAAGACCTCCATGGGCGAGCTCGTGGATCTCACGAAGGACACCAAGGTCATCGACGCCATCCTGCATCTGTCCGGCGTCTCCAACGGCGAGCTCGCCAAGCAGGGCTTCGAGTTCCTCTCGTCGCGTACCGGCAAGGACCTCACCCCGCTCGGCACCGCTGACGAGGATGTGCGCATCACATGGGACTCCATCAAGGAGCGTCCGACCGAGATCATCACCTCCCCGGAGTGGACCGCAGATAAGCGCAATGGCCGTCGCTACACGGCGTTTAGCATCAACGTCGAATTCGACAAGCCGTGGCACACTATCACTGGCCGTATGCACTACTACATCGACCATGACTGGTTCATGGACTACGGCGAGTCGCTGCCGGTCTTCCGCCCGCCGCTCGACCACCTCCGCATGCACGGCGAATTTGAGCCGGGTCAGCAGCTGACCAACGAGCGCGGCGAGGCCGAGGTGACCCTGCGTTACCTCACCACGCACAACAAGTGGTCCATCCACTCGCAGTACTTCGATAACCTGCACGTGCTGTCCATCTCCCGCGGTGGCCAGGTCGTGTGGATGTCCGACAAGGACGCCAAGAAGATTGGCGTCGCGGACAACGAATGGGTCGAGGTCTACAACCGCAACGGCGTCGTCTCCGCCCGCGCCATCGTCTCCCACCGCATCCCGGAGGGCACGATGATTATGAACCACGCCCAGGAGCGCACAGTGGGTACGCCGCTCAACGAGCACACTGGCCGCCGCGGCGGTACGCACAACTCGCTCACGCGTATTTCCATCAAGCCGGTTCACATCGCGGGCGGCTACGGCCAGCTCACCTACCACTTCAACTACATCGGCCCAACCGGCAACAACCGTGACGAGGTCACGCGCGTGCGCCGTCGTTCCCAGGAGGTTACCTACTAATGAAGGTCATGGCCCAAATCTCCATGATTATGAACCTGGACAAGTGCATCGGTTGCCACACGTGTTCAGTCACCTGTAAGCAGGCATGGACCAACCGCGAAGGCACCGAGTACATCTGGTTCAACAACGTCGAGACCCGTCCGGGTCTGGGCTACCCGCGCACCTGGGAGGACCAGGAGAAGTGGAAGGGCGGCTGGGAGCTCACCTCCTCCGGCAAGCTCAAGCCCAAGGCGGGCGGACGCTTGAAGAAGCTCGCCACCATCTTCCACAATCCGAACCTGCCCACCATCCAGGACTACTACGAGCCGTGGAGCTACCAGTACGAGGACCTCATGGGTGCCAAGGCCGGGCAGAAGACCCAGCCCACCGCCAAGCCGGTCTCCCAGATCGACGGTCGCGAGATCAATAAGATTGAGTGGTCCTCCAACTGGGACGATAACCTCGGCGGCTCCACCACCACGATGGACGCGGACCCCACGCTGCACAAGATGAATCTCTCCGTGAAGAAGGAGATCGAGGATTCCTTCATGTTCTACCTGCCGCGCATCTGCGAGCACTGCATGAACCCCACCTGCGTGTCCTCCTGCCCGTCCGGCGCCATGTACAAGCGCGCCGAGGACGGCATCGTCCTCGTTGACCAGGACCAGTGCCGCGGCTGGCGTATGTGCGTCTCCGGCTGCCCCTACAAGAAGGTTTACTTCAACCACAAGACCGGCAAGGCTGAGAAATGTACTCTCTGCTACCCGCGCCTTGAGGTCGGCCAGCCGACCGTCTGCTCCGAGACCTGCGTGGGCCGCCTGCGCTACCTCGGCGTCATCCTCTACGACGCTGACCGCGTCGCCGAGGCCGCATCCGTCCCGGACGAGAAGGACCTCTTCGAGGCACAGAAGTCCATCATGCTCGACCCGCACGACCCGGAGGTCGTCAAGGCCGCCCAGGCTGCGGGCATCCCGCACTCCTGGATCGATGCCGCGCAGAACTCGCCCATCTACGACCTCATCTTCAAGTACGGTCTGGCACTGCCGCTCCACCCGGAGTACCGCACGCTGCCCATGGTCTGGTACATCCCGCCACTGTCCCCCATCGTCGACCAGGTGACCAAGTCCGGCAACGACGGCGAGGACCACAAGATCCTCTTCTCCGCCTTGTCGAATATGCGCATCCCGCTCGAGTACCTCGCAGGCCTGTTCACGGCCGGCGACACGGTGCCCGTCGAGAAGTCCCTGCGCCGCCTCGTCGCCATGCGTTCCTACATGCGTGATATCAACCTGGGCAACGAACCGCAGGAAGAGATCGCACAGGCCGTCGGCATGACCGGCGAGGACATGCTCTCCATGTACCGTCTGCTGTCCATCGCGAAGTACGATGACCGCTACGTCATCCCGACTGCGTCCCCGGAGACCCCGCGCGGCATCGCCTCGCTCGATCCCTTCGGCAACGTCGACCCGTCCCGCGCCAGCGACGATGTCTTCCATGACCTCGGCATGGGCGCTCCGGAAGCCTGCCACACCGAGGGTGCGGCGGCATCGGAAGGCAAGGTCTCCTTGCTCAGCTGGACGGGCGACCGCCCGGACTCCATGTTCCCGGAGCGCTAAATGGGTATCTTCGAAAAGCTCGCCGCGCGCATGCCGGTGCCCCAGCCTGACGATGCCCCCGCGGGCTTCGGCACGCCCGCCGGCATCGGGGCCATGGGCGGCGCCGCCGACGTCAAGCGCACCGTGCGCACGCATACCGGTAAGGTTCCAGCAACACTCGTCGCGCCCGTCGCGGTTACCGACGACCAGCGGCGCATCGTCGCCATGGCCGCCTCCGTGCTGCTACGTTACCCGGGCGAGGACTTCCTCGAGCGCCTCGACATCGTCCAGGAGCAGCTTGGTGAGCTGCCCATGGCGATTGCGACTGACTTCATGACCTTTGCGGACTGGGCGCGCTCGACCGGCCTGCGTGGGCTCGAGGAGCACTACGTCGAGACCTTCGACCAGCGCCGCCGTTGCTCGCTCTTCCTCACCTACTACGCGGTGGGCGATACGCGTCAGCGTGGCATGGCCATCTTGTCCATCGGTGAGCAGCTCAAGTCTTTGGGCTTTGAGCTCGACTCCGATGAGATGCCAGACCACCTCTGCGTCATGCTCGAGGCACTCGCCTACACCGAGGGCGAGTCGCATGCCCGCGCGGTGGAGATGCTCGCCAGCTATCGTGAAGGCATCGAGGTGCTCCGCGCCGCGCTGGAGCAGCTTGGCTCGCCGTATTCGCACCTCATCGTCGCGCTATGCAAGGCCCTGCCCGACGTCGACGAGGAGACCGCGCAGAAATACGTTGACCTTATCCGCACCGGCCCGCCCGCTGAGATGGTGGGTATCGCCGATCTTCCCTTCCCCACCGCTCAACCCGACATTCATTAAGGATCCACCATGGAACATTTCAATAACTTCCTCTGGGGTGCGTTCCCGTGGCTCGCTATCGCCGCCTTCTTCGTGGGCATCTTCTGGCGCTGGCGCACCGACCAGTTCGGCTGGACCACGCACTCGTCCCAGATTTACGAATCCAAGCTGCTGCGTCTGTCCTCCCCGCTCTTCCACTGGGGCATGGTCTTCGTCGTCATCGGCCACCTCATGGGCCTGGCAATGCCCAAGTCCTGGACCCGTGCCGTCGGCATCAGCGACCACGCCTACCACCTCATCGCGACGATCCCCGGCTCCATCGCCGCCGTCGCCGTGGTCCTCGGCTTCTGTGGCCTGCTCTACCGCCGCATCGTCAACCGCTCCGTTTTCCTGTCCACCTCGAAGTCGGACAAGGTGATGTACGTCTTCCTGGGTCTGGCGCTGCTCTCGGGCACCATCGCGACGTTCTCCACCCAGGTCTTCGGCGGCCCGCAAGGCTACGACTACCGTGAGACCATCTCGCCGTGGCTGCGCGACCTCATCGTGTTCAATATCCACCCGGAGACGATGGTTGACGTCCCCTGGCAGTTCAAGCTCCACGTCCTCGCTGGCTTCACCATCATCGCCGTGTGGCCGTACACCCGCCTGGTCCACGCGTTCTCCGCACCGGTCGGCTACGTCACGCGCCCGTATGTGGTCTACCGCTCCCGCGATTCCCGCGCGACGGACATGCGCCGCCACGTCGCCTGGGAGCCGGTGCGCAACCACCACTCCCAGCTCGACAAGTCCGAGACACCTTCGCACGGCGCCTAACCGGCGCCCTGCCCCACCAACGCCCGCTCTCCTCGCACAGGAGCGCGGGCGTTTCCCGATCCCTGCCCTGTGTCTTTACGCCGTCTAAGTCCCTACATGTGCCGCTCTTGGGCACCGTCGGCGGCCACAACTTCCGCCCCGTGATAGGAAGACACAAAGACACCGCGCCTCGAACCGGGGCGCGGTGTCTCGGGTGCCAGGTGGCTGCGGTCTACTCGGTGACGATGATCTTGCCGTGCTGGCCCTTCTCGGCGTTCGTCATGATGTGGTTGACGAAGCTGTACGTGCCGGGCTCGTTGAAGGTCATCTCCACGAAGCCGCCTTGGGCAGGCAGGAGATCGAGGGCCTGCGAGCCGGTCCGCTTCTCGTCGCGGATGAGGTACGTGCCCTCCTTGTAGACGGTGTCAAACTGCTCGCCCACGACGTGGAAGCTCAGCGGCTGGTCCGGGCCGACGTTAAGGACCCACAGGCGGACGGTCTCGCCGACCTTGGCGTGCAGCGGCTCGAGGTCGTACTGGTTGGGGTAGCCGTTAAACGCCATGAGGTCGAAGTCACCGTTCGCGACGCGGTCGGGGTTGGCACCGATGGCTTGGTCGCCGAGGAAGACGTCGGAGGCCACGAACGTGTACTCGCCGTCAACGTCGCTCAGGGCGTCGTCGCCGACCGGGTCGATGATGACCGCGCCCATCATGCCGTTGGCGATGTGGAGGCTCATCGGGTCGGTCGAGCAGTGATACATCCAGATTCCCGAGCGGTTGGCGGTGAACTCGTAGGTGAGCTCCTCGCCGGGCTCGATGGTCGCCATGGTGGTGTCGGGGTTGACCTCGCCGGCGTGGAAGTCGACGGAATGGCCCATGGTGCCGTTGTTGACAAGCGTGATCTTGAACGTGTCACCCACCTTACCGTGAAGCGTCGGACCCGGGGCTTGGCCGTTAAAGAGCCACTGCACTTGTTTCACGCCCGGCGCGACCTCGCGGACTTCCTCGGTCATCTCCCACGTCTCCTCGTGGACCGTGCCCGTCGACGGTGCCAGAGCGGCGTCGCGCGCCTGGAAATCGTCGCGCTTCTTCGTGCGGTCCGCGGCAGACGGCACGGTGACAAACGGGTTGGAGGCACCGGCGACGGCATGGTTGTGCTCACCAGTTGAGGCTTCGGAGTTCGCACCCGTCGCATGCACCATGAACGTCATGCCCTGCATCTCGTGGCCAGCAATCGTGCAGATGCCCTTGATGTCCTCCGTGATGACGCCCACGTCGAGCTGCGCGGACTTGCCCGGCTCGATGCGGCCGGTCTCGTTATCGCCGATCTTCAAGTCGTGGACCTTGTCGCCGGTGTTCGTAAAGTTCACGATGAGGCGCGAGCCCGCGGGCACGTCCACGGAATTCGGCACGAAGGCCATGCCGTCCACGGTGACATCGACAACGACATCGTCTCCAGATGCCGCGACCGGAGCCGCCGGCGATGAGGCCTTGTTCGTTGCCGTCGTGTTCACCACGGCGAGCACGACCACGGCCGCGATGGCGAGGCCAATGAGCAGCCAGGCGGCCCAGCCGTTGGCGTTCGACTTCGCCGGTTGAGCCGGCTGGGACGGTTGGGAGGGTTGCGGGGACATAAGATTCGTCATGCGGACTTCCTAACTTTCAGCGACCAGCAGATAGTCGCCACGTGACCGATGAGGCCTAACCCCATCATGATAATCCCGGCCAGTGCTGGGCCGGTAAGCGTAATGAGCGCGCCAAGGTTGACCAGCACCACACGCGCGGGCGCCGCGAACGTGCCGCGTCGACGCCCTTCGTAAACGGCCTCACGCCCACCACCGCGCAGCGTGGGCAGCAGGTGCGTGAGCACGCCCGTAACGAGTTGGAGCAGCCCGCCGCCCACGAAGGCCGGCATGAGCACGAGGGTGACGGCGCGGGGAAAGGCTCCGGCCAGGACTGAGGCGGCATCGGCAGCATTGAGCGCCACCATCCAGAACACTCCGGCCAGCACGCTTGCCGATGCCGCCGTGACCTGCGGCGCCCCGCCCAGCACGCCCGACACGACCGGCGCGATTACGAGCGCACTGGCGAGCACAGTGAGCAGCTGCGCAATGCCCGCGGGCACGGGCAGGCCGAGCGCGTAGCACACGACGGCGGCCGAAAGCCCACTGCAATGCACCGTGAGCGCACGCAGGCAGCGGGCGCGGGCGGTGGGCGAAATCTTCGTGCTGGAGACGGTGGGCAGCAGCGTCACCACGGTGCCGACGATGGTGAGCAAGGCAAAGCCCCAGACCGCCGCGCGTTGGTGGGCCGCGATGAGCGAGGAATAGTTGCCCACTCCCCGCCCGGCGAGCACGGCGCAGACGACGGCGACGATCATGAAGGCGGCGGCCGCGATGTAAAAGGGCACGGTGACGGCGAAGGACCCGGCGAGCGAACCGCGCAGAGCGCGCGCGATGGCCCAGATGTGCCACGCGAGGGAGGCAATGATGAGGAGCGAGGCGGCATCGGCAAGCGGACCCCAGTCATAGCCCGCGCGGTCGATGAGCAGGAGGAGGAGTCCCACCTGGACGAGCGCCACGCGCGCGGCAACGGCGCGGTAATCCTGTGTCGCGGTGCGGGTGAGCGCCTCGGCGAAGTGCGTGGAATAGACGATGATCGCCGTGGTGAGCGCGCCGATGGTAAACGGGTGGATGAGCTCCCACCAGATGACAGGTGCGCCGAATTGGCGGGCGATGACGTAGCCCATGCCAATAAAAATCCACAGCGCGATGACCGCGAAGGCCAGCGTGTGCCAGCGGCGGCGGCCTGCGAGCGAGACGTCGCTCAACGGCGCGGCCTGCGCTTTAAGCCGTGGTTGCGGTGCGCTGGGGCCGAGTCCTATCTCCATGACGCGCCTCCTTCCAGGTAAGAATTATGCCGGTAACTAAGAACACGAGCACCGCGAGGATGGTCGCGAGCCCGCCCGATTGATAGGCCCCGGCGTACTGGCGCAGATCCGCGTAGATGCGCAGGGCCAGTCCCAGGTGCAACAGGATGAGCGGCACGTAGAGCGCCGGGTGATACGGGAGCTTGCGCCGGATGACCGAGGTCAAAATGGTCGGCGCGTGGGCGAAGATCATGGAGATGACGAAGCCCAGGAAGACCGCGTGGATGGATGCATCGTAGGCAAAGCCCGTCACGTCCGGTCCGAAGGCCAGCCAGAACACGCCGCCAAGGGCGAGCCAGCCGTAGCCGGCGAGCATCGCGATGGCCGTATAGCGCGGCAGGCCGGTGGACCGCACGAGGTTCTTCGCGACGTCGAGCTGGGCCGCGCGGGCCGCACACGCGACGAGGGTGAGCCCCATGACGCGGTAGCCAATGGCCGGGTTGGCGAGGAAGAGCACCGCCGCGGCGGCGAGTGCCAACACGAGTGCGGCGAGCGAACCTCCGGCGCGGGCGCCGGACATGGTAAGCCGCGCGAGCTCCATGCGTTCACCCAGGATGGTCGCCACGGCGTAGAGCACCGCGAGCGGCATCGCGGCGGCGAATCCGCCGGTGGTGGCCCACTGGACGGCCGCGGAGACTCCGCCGAGCACGCCGACGGCCTGCACGAGCACGGCGAGCATGGGCTGACGGTGGCGGTAAATCTCGGTGTATATCGCACCGAGGACGAGGAACGAAGCGGCAAAGGCGGCTGCGGGCACGGCACGCGGCAGGCCCGCGAGCAACGTCACGACGCCCAGGACGTGGAACGCCGGTCCCGCCCACGCCCAGGACGTGCGCACGGCGACGGCGCGCTCCAGGCCGATGGCGCCGCCCACGAAGCCAAAGACCATAAGCGGCCCATGGTCGCGCGCGATGGAGGCCGCCGCACCCGCAGGCCCCCACGTCAAGCCGAGCAACGAGGCGCCGGCGGCGAGACCGACGAGGAGCGACGCGCCCGCGACGGCAAGGAACGCCATCCGGTGCGCGACGTTCTGCGTGGCTCGATTATTTTTCACGACTTTTATCGTACTAATATTGAGCCTAAGATAAAAGCGAATATCAACCGAAAGGACCACAGCCATGCAGCTGCCCATCTCTGACGCCCACAAGGGCAACGACATCCCGACCCTCGACGCCACCACGATTCCGCACGCCGTGCGCCACGGCGCCATTCATGGTGCGCTGGGCACCCTCAACGTGGGTGAGTCCATGGTGCTCGTCGCCCCGCATGACCCAATCCCGCTGCTGCGCGAGATCGAGGCCCGCGAGGATGACTTCGAGCTCGAGTACCTCAAGAAGGAGCCGCAGGAGGTGCACATCAAGTTCACGCGCACCGCGTAAACTCCCCTGCCTTCGCACCATCGCCCCGCCCCACAGTGCGGGGCGATGGTGCGTTTTTCATCAGATATTTGTATTTGCACCCACTAAACTTGAACCCATTACTCGCCTCTGCAGAAAGTTCACTCATGCGTCTTATCCGTCCGCTTCTCGCCGTCCTTGCAGCCTCTGCCACCGCCGTCACCTTGAGCGCCTGCTCCCCGACTCAGCAGAAGGACTCGAGCACCGGCTCGGCCGACACAGCCGCGTCTGCGTCGTCCGATAATTCCGGGTCCTCTGACACCCCGGCTTCCGATGCCGCCGAATCCGTGCAGCTGGCTCTCTTCGCCGCGTCCTCGACGCGCGTCCTCAACGAGGCCATGGAGAAGGCCGCGGCAGACATCCCGGCCACGCTCACCTTCAACAACGGTGGTTCGGCTGCGCTCGTCCAGCAGATCAAGGAGGGCGCTCCGGCGGACCTGTTGCTCACTGCATCGAAGAAGACGATGGACCAAGCCGTCGCGGACGGCACCGTAGACGAGCCGCAGACGCTAGCCGAAAACGTCATGGTCATGGTCGTGCCCAAGGGCAACCCGGCGGGAATCACGTCCCTTGATGACGTGAACGAGGACACGACCTTCGTGCTCTGCGACCCCACCGTGCCGTGCGGCGACGTCTCGACGAAGATCATGGACGACAAGGACCTCGACCTCAAGGCAGACTCGCTCGAGAGCCAGGTCGCGGACGTGCTGGGCAAGGTCACCTCCGGCGAGGCCGACGCAGGCTGGGTCTACTCCACGGACGCCGCAGCCGCCGGTGATGCCGTCGAGGTCATCGATATTCCGGGAGCCGAGAAGTTCACCAACTCCATCCTGGGCGCCACCGTCAAGGATTCCGAGCACAAGGACGCGGCGACTAAGCTGTTGAATACGCTCGCCGATGACTTCGATTCCACGTGGACGGAGTTCGGTTTCACCCCGGCTGATTAGTTCCCGGATACCCCACCTGCTGTTTACATGAACGCCACTGACCTCGAATCCCCGCTTCGCCTGCGCCGCGCTCCAGTAGCGACACCGGTCGTCTTCACCGTGCTGGGTATCGCGGCAGTGGCGTATATCGTAGGGCCCATCATCGCCTTGGGCCTGCGCGTGCCGTGGGGACGCTTCGTCGAGATTGCCGCGCGTGCCGAGACCCGCGAGATGCTCATCATCACGCTCGCGGCAGCCGCACAAGCAACAGTCATCGCGGTAGCACTCGGTGTGGGGCTGGCCGTATGGCTGCACAACCTACGCCGCGGCGCATCCATCGTGCGCTTGCTTGTCTACGTGCCACTGGCCATGCCTCCGGTCGTCGCAGGCCTCGCGTTGACCGCAGCTTTCGGGCGCCGCGGACTGCTCGCCCCGATACTCGACGCCCTCGGCATCCAATTCGCCTTCGACTTCTCCGGCGTCGTGTTGGCGCATATCTTTGTCGCGCTGCCTTTCGTTGTGGTCGCCGTCGACACGGCACTGCGCCAAATCGACGGGGAGATCCTCGCCTCGGCGCGCGGCATTGGGCTCACGCAGTGGCAGATTCTGGGCAAAATCACCGCACCCATGACGGCCCCAGCCATCCTCACGGGCGCCGCGCTCGCCTTCGCACGGTCCCTGGGTGAGTTCGGTACGACCATCACCTTCGCCGGTTCCATGCCTGGAATTACGCGCACGATGCCGCTGGGCATCTACCTCGAGCGCGAAGTAAGCACCGAAAACGCCTACGTGCTCTCAGCCATCCTCATCGCGCTCGCCATCGTCTCGCTCGCGGTGGCTGGCCTGCCGACGCTGGTCCGCAAGACTCCGCGCCAGCGCGCCCGCGAGCTGGGGTGTCTCGATTCCGCGCGCCTGCGCGAGCTCACCGCACCGGACTCAGCGTCCGCGGTCACGGTGTCCCACGGCGACCACACGACGGTCTTCCCGGCCGGCGCGATCTCCGCCATCATCGGCGAAAACGGCGCCGGTAAGACGACGCTCATGAATATCATCGCCGGCCGCGTGCGCGCGGACGTCACAGTGGACGCTGGCGGCGGACGCGTGGTCATGCTCACGCAGCGGCCGGGCCTGCCGCCCACGACGACGGCGTTGGGAGCCGTCGCTATGGTCGTCGGCCGCGAGAAGGCAGCACAGATGCTCGATGCCGCCGGACTCGCCGATGTCGCCGACGCCCGCGTGCCCACGCTCTCCGGCGGCCAGGCCGCGCAGGTCGCCCTGGTCCGCGCGCTCGCTGCGCGTCCGGCGGTGCTCATCCTTGACGAGCCACTCGCCGCCGTGGACGTCGCCTCAGCCGCGCGGTGGCGCCGCTTTCTCCATGCCACCGCGCACGACCGTACGACACTCATGGTCACTCACAACGCGCTCGACGTCGCGGGACTCTCCTCCTTCGCGGCCGTACTCGAGGGCGGCCAGGTTGTCACCGCGGGCCCCACGGACACGCTGCTGCGCACGCCGCCCACGCCGTTCGTCGCGGGACTGGCGGGGCTCGGGATGCTCCATGTGACGGTCACCAGCACCGACGAGGTCGTGTGCGCTGGCACGCGACTGCGCGTCGACACCGATGGCCTGCCGGAAGGCGCCGCCGCGTTGGCCACGTTCCGACCGACGGCGGCCAACATCGTGGACTCAGACGACGGCCTGGCGGGCAAGGTCATCGCGGTCACGGCGACGACACTGGCGGATGCGACGGCGAGCGTCGACCTCGGCGCGGGCGTCGTGGACGTGCCCATCGATGCTGCCACCGCGGATGCCCTCACTCCGGGCATGAGCGTGCGCTGCCATATTCCAGCCTCAGAGCTCAAGGTCTACGCTGCAGCGTCGTAGCCTTACTTTCGGGGTGGTGTAATATTTACGGGGTTCGTGATGTTTATTACAACATCGCAGAAGAATGGGTACGCCGCTCTACGCGGAGTAATCTCAAAGCTGTTATCTCTTCGAGTGAACGTTTTCGCGCTCTGTTCAAGCGCTTGTCATCAAGGATGTGAGTATGCCTTCTACGCCGCGCTCATCCACTGAGCTCTTTCCCGAGGCCCTGCGCCTGTCTCCTAAGCAGCGCGAAGTTCTCACCACGCTGCAAGATTTCCCGCAAGGCGCACGCGCCGCGGAGATCGCAGACGAGCTCGACATGCATGTCAACACCGCCCGCGGCCACCTCGACGAACTCGTCGCCGCTGGTGCCGTGCGTGTGATTACCGCGCCCGCCAAAGGCCGCGGACGACCGTCGCTCATCTTCCAGGTGCGCATTCCGGACAACCGCTCCATCGCCGAGGAATACGTCGCGCTCATCAGCCTCATGGCGGAGATGCTCGCGGACAAAGACAGCCTTGACGATTTCCAGTCCGAGCAGGCCCGCGAGATTGGCCGCCGGTGGGCACAGACCATGACAGACTGCGGGCGCGACGGTGACGATCCGCTCTCCCCGCTCTACCGCAAGATGCGCGACATGGGCTTCGATCCCACCATCGACGCCCAGGAACTTAATTCCACCGGCGTCTCCGCGATGGAGCTGCATGCCTGCCCGTTCGTCGCGGCAGGCGTCCAGCCCTCCCCCTTCGTGTGTGCAGTCCACGACGGCTACCTCGACGAGCTCTCGCGCCGCGACCTCAAGGGACGCCTGCACCTCAAGCTCATTCCGAAGTCCGGAAACCGCATCTGCCAGGTTCACATCGAGCGCGTTGAGGCGGCTGAGCCCGCCGCTGCTGAGCCTGCGATGACGACTGCAGGCAGCGCAGCGTAAGACTAAAGCCCGAGCGGCGTGCTGCGGCTCGCGCCCCACGACGACAGCTCCCCTTGCCGTTGGCAAGGGGAGCTTTTGTCGTGCGTCTCTGTCCGGTGTCTAGGCCCGGGAGACGGTGACCTCGACGGGGCCTGCGACCTCGAGCTCGAGGACGCGCAGGCCAGCGGCGCGGGCGTCGTCGAGAATGGCGGCATCGATAGGCTCAGTGTGCAGGACCGCACAGGTCGGGCCCGCGCCGGAGAGGTACGCGGCGTAACCGCGGTTGCGCAGGCGGTTGACCCACTCTGCGGTCACCGGCAGGACGTCCGAACGGTACGGCTGGTGCAGGCGGTCGCGCGTGCCTTCCCAGAGCAGCTCCGGGTAGTGCTGAAGCGCTGCGACCTGGACGGCGGTACGCGACACGTTGAACGCGGCATCGGAATGCGTGACGTGCGACGGCAGCACGCGGCGCACAGCCTGCGTCGACGCGTGGAAGTCCGGGATGAGCGCAGTGACCTTGATGTCCGGGTGAACGTCAAGGGTTGCGGCCTTGTACTCCGGCGCGGTGCGGCCGTCGACGGGGACGGTGGTCCACGAGACGACGGCCTGGCCAAGGACAGACGCAGACGAGTTATCCGGATGACCCTCGAAAGCCGCAGAAAGCTGCACCAGCTGCTCATTGGTGAGCGGTGAGCCCGCCAGGCCGTTGCCAGCGGCGACGCCCGCGACGGCGGCGGAAGCCGAGGAGCCAAGCCCCCGCGACTGCGGGATGGTGTTATGGCAGACCACGCGCAGGCCCGGGGCGTGCGCGTCCGCGGCGGTGAGCGCCGCACGGATGGCCTTGACCACCAGGTGGGAGCCATCGTGCGGGAGCTCGTCCGCGCCCTCGCCGAAGATCTCCACCTCGAGGCCGGAGGCGGTGACCTCGACCTCAACGGTGTCGTAGAGGCTCAGCGCAATGCCGAGTGTGTCGTAACCGGGGCCCAGGTTCGCCGAGGAGGCCGGAACCTTCACCGTGGCGGTCGTGCCGACTTCAATGTCAATGCTCATGAAGAATTACCTTAGTCGAGCGGACTAGTTGTCGAGGCGGATCACGGAGTTGACCGCGTGGACGTCGTCAAGGCCAGAGAGGTGCTCGACAATGTCCGCGAGGACAGATTCGCGCGCAGCATGCGTGACGACGATGAGGCGGGCGGTCTCGCCGCGGTCCTCCTGGCGCACGGTACGCAGCGAGACGCCGAACTCGGCGAAGACGTTGGAGATAGCTGCGAGCACGCCGGTGCGGTCCGCGACCTCCATGTCGATGTGGTAGCGAGTCTCAACCTCGCCAAAGCTGGCGATGGGCAGGTGCGCGTAGGTGTTGTCCTCCGGAGCGCGGCCGCCGTGGACCTTGTTACGCGAGGCACCGACGAGGTCACCGAGGACGGCCGAGGCGGTCGGGTTACCGCCCGCACCGTTGCCGTAGAACATGAGGGAGCCTGCGGCCTCGGCCTCGACGAAGATCGCGTTGTAGGACTTGTTGACCGACGCCAGCGGGTGGTCCTTCGGCACGAGGGTCGGGTGGACGCGGGCGTTGACGGACTCGGTGCCGTCCGCAGCGGTGAGACGCTCGCAGATAGCGAGGAGCTTGATGGAGTAGCCAGCCCGGTCGGCGGCTTCGATGTCCTCGGCGGTGATCTTGGAGATGCCCTCGCAGTGGACGTCGTCGAATGTCACGCGCGTGTAGAAGCCGAGGGAGGCGAGGATGGCTGCCTTGGAGGCGGCGTCATGCCCCTCGACGTCGGCGGTGGGGTCTGCCTCAGCGTAGCCCAGCCGGGTGGCTTCGGCGAGCGCGTCCTCGTAGGAGGCGCCGGTGGTCTCCATCGCGTCGAGGATGAAGTTCGTGGTGCCGTTGACGATGCCGGAGATGCGCTGGATCTTGTCGCCCGCCAGCGAGCGGCGCAGCATGCCCACGACCGGGATGGCGGCGGCGACGGCGGCCTCGAAGAAGAGGTCGACGCCTGCGGCGTTAGCGGCGGCGGCGAGCTCATCCGCGTGCGCGGCTACGAGCGCCTTGTTGGCGGTCACGACAGACTTGCCGGCCCTGAGCGCAGCGAGGACGAGCTCGCGCGGGTAGTCGATGCCACCGATGACCTCGACGACGACGTCGACGTCGTCGCGGTTGATGAGCGCATGGGCATCCGTGGTGAGCAGCTCCGCAGGAACGCCCGGGCGCTCCTTGGAGGTGTCCGAGACAGCGATGCCGCGAACGGCGACGGGGCCGCCGATGCGCTGCTCAAAGTCGTTGGCATTTTCGTTGATGAGTCGGAACACCTCGGCACCAACGGTACCCATACCCAACAGCGCGATGCCGACGGTCGCGCCGATACCCTTGCCGTGGCCATAGGTGGTTGCTGCCTGGTTATTCGCCATGAGGTGTCCCCTTGAAAATAGTGGGTGTAATAATTACTTCCGCTCATAATACAGACCCCTCGGTCTACTCGCGCACTAGTCCCCCGCCGATGGGCGGCACATCAGTAGGAGAAAACGTCCGACACCCCGCTGAACTGGGAATTCCAGGCTGCGGGGCGTGAATAAATATTGCGTGCGGTGGGCTTTAGTCAGCCTCGAGAGCGAGCAGATCCGCGACGGTTTCGCGGCGCAGCATGAGGCTGGCATCGCCATTGCGCACGGACACGATGGCTGGACGCAGCGCACCGTTGTAACGCGAGGACATCATGTACTGGTACGCGCCCGTCGTAGCAAAAGCGACGAGGTCGCCCGTCGTGATGTCGCCGGGGAGCGTGCGCTCGTCGATGAGAATATCGCCGGACTCGCAGTGGAAGCCCACGACGCGGGAGTCGACGGACGTGGCCTCGGTCTCGCGGCCGACGAGACGTACGTCGTACTCGGAGCCGTAGAGAGCCGGACGGATATTGTCCGACATGCCGCCGTCAACGGACAGATAGCGGCGGATGGGCAGCTCGGCCTTGCCGGTTTCCACGTCCTTGACGGTACCGATGCGGTAGAGCGTGACCGCAGACGCGCCCACGAGGGAGCGTCCGGGCTCGACGAGGACGAAGGGTGCGGCGATGCCGAGCTCCTGGGCCGTGCGGTCTACGGCGGCCAGCAGATCCGCGGCGAGCGACGCGACATCGAGGGCTTGCTCGTATTCCATGTAGGGAATGCCAAAGCCGCCGCCGAGATCGAGCTCGGGCAAGGCGACGCCGAGCTCGGTGTGGATACGCTTGTAGAGCGCGAGCACGCGCTCGGCGGCAAGCTTGAAGCCCTCCGCGTTGAAGACGGACGAGCCGACATGGCAGTGCAAGCCCACGAGGTTGAGGTTGGAGGCCTCGAGGCACGCGCGGGCTGCGTCGAAGGCGGCGCCGGTAGCGAGCGAGATTCCGAACTTCTGGTCCTCGTGCGAGGTGGCGATGAACTCGTGCGTGTGGGCGTCGACACCGGGCTTCACGCGGATCATGACGTTCTGGACGCGACCCGCCGCGGCGGCAATCTCGTTGAGCTGCGCCAGCTCGCCCTCGTTGTCCAGCACGACGTGAGCCACGCCGTTGTCGACGCAGAGCTCGAGGTACTCCTTTTCCTTGTTATTGCCGTGCGCGGTCATGCGCGACGGCGGGAAGTTCGCGGCGAGCGCGATCTTGCACTCGTTGAGCGAAGCGACGTCAAGGCACAGGCCTTCCTCGTTGACCCAATTGACCACGCGCTTGGTGATAAACGCCTTGGACGCGTAGTGGATGTGGTCCGGGCCTCCGAAGGCGTCCGCCATCTCTCGGCAGCGCGCACGGAAGTCGTCTTCGTCGAAGACGTAGAGCGGCGTGCCGAACTGCTCGGCGAGCTCCGGCAGCGGGACGCCGGCAATGGTGACGACGCCGTCCTCCTCGCGGCGGGCGTTGCGCGGCCACACGTGCGCCGGCAGCGTGTTGAAGTCCGTCGTGCTCACTTACATCTTCTCCGGCGTGGACACGCCCACCATGGTAAGGGCGTTGGCGAGGACCTGACGGGCGGCATCGGCCAGCGCGAGGCGCGCGGAGTGGATCGGCTCGGCTTCCTCGCCAGCCTTGGGCAGGACCTGGCACTGGTCGTAGAAACGGTGGAAGACGCTGGCCAGCTCCTCAGCGTAACGCGCGATGCGGTGCGGCTCGCGGAAGTTCGCGGCGGCCTTAACGACCTCCGGGAACTCGCCGAGGGTACGGATGAGGTCACCCTCCTTGTCGTGCGTGAGCAGCGCGAGGTCCGCGCCCTCTGCGGACACGCCGATCTCAGACGCCTTGCGCAGGATGGAGCAGATACGAGCGTGGCCATACTGCACGTAGTAGACCGGGTTGTCCGAGGACTGCGAGGTCCACAGCCCCAGGTCGATATCGAGCGAAGAGTCGACGGAGGAACGCACCAGCGAGTAGCGAGCGCCGTCGACGCCGATGGCCTCGACCAAGTCATCGAGGGTAATGACGGTGCCGGCGCGCTTGGACATCTTCACGGCGACACCATCGCGCAGCAGGTTGACCATCTGGCCAATGAGGACCTCGACCTGGTTCGGGTCGTAGCCCATGGCTGCGGCGGCCGCGCGCAGGCGCGCGATGTAGCCGTGGTGGTCCGCGCCGAGCATGTAGATGGCGAGGTCGTGGCCGCGGTCAAACTTATCCGCGACGTAGGCGATATCGCCCGCGATGTAGGCGGCGTCGCCGTCGGATTTGATAACCACGCGGTCCTTGTCGTCGCCGTAGTCGGTGGATTTCAGCCACCAGGCGCCGTCCTCGAAGTAGAGCTTGCCATTGTCCTTCAAGTGAGCGACGGCCTTCTCCACCGCGCCAGACTCGAAGAGGGAGTTCTCATGGAAGTAGACGTCAAAGTCGACGCCGAACTCGTGGAGGGAGTCCTTGATGTGCGCGAACATCATCTCCACGCCCGAGGCGCGGAACTTCTCGCGGATCTCGTCCTCGGTGCCCTCCAGGGCGTCCGGAACCTGCTCCATGACCTTGGCCGCGATCTCCTGGATATAGTCTCCGCCGTAGCCATCCTCCGGGGTCGGCTCACCCTTTGCGGCGGCAACGAGGGAGTTAGAGAAGCGGTCGATCTGGCGGCCGTGATCGTTGAAGTAGTACTCGCGGGTCACGGCGGCGCCGGAGGCCTCGAGCACGCGGCCGAGGGAGTCGCCCACGGCGGCCCAGCGGGTGCCGCCCAGGTGGATGGGGCCGGTAGGGTTCGCGGAGACGAACTCGAGGTTTATCTTCTTGCCCGCGTATTCCTCGTTGGAGCCGAACGCAGCGCCAGCCTCGCGGACTTGAGCAACGATGGCGCCCTGCGCGGCGGCGGCCAAGCGGATATTAAGGAAGCCGGGACCGGCGACCTCGGCGGAGTCGATGGCGGCGTCGGCCGAGAGGGCATCGGCAAGCCAGGTAGCAAGCTCGCGCGGGTTGGCGCCGGCCTTCTTAGCGACCTGAAGGGCGAGGTTGGTGGCGTAGTCGCCGTGTTCCGGGTTGCGGGGGCGCTCGACGGTCACGGACTCGGGCAGGACGGAGGCGTCCAGATCGTGCGCGGCCATGACAGTCGCGGCGGTGTCGCGAATGAGCACGGAAAGATCTGCAGGATTCATAGGGACAAATTCTATAGGTCATGCACGGCCGGGGCACCATTAGTCCCTGCTGGACCGCGGCAGGTTGCACGCAGCTGCCCCCGTCTGGCGTGAGGTAGATGTCATAGAACCGACAAATGTGGAATAAATCGCTAACCCCGGTTTAGTCTAAGAAAGACCAACCCATCCTCTTTATCGATCGAGCAGGGCCACCGTGTCCTGTTCTGCCTAGGGAAAGCGAGTTCGTATGAACACCTTTCAGATCACGACAGATGCCATAGCTGGCTCGCCGGCGCTCACCGCGCTGGTGTCCATCTTGCCGCTCGTCGCCTTCTTCATCATGCTGCTGGGCATTAAGGCCCGCGCGCACACCTCAGGCGCCGTCGCGTTGCTCGTGGCGCTTCTCATCGCCATCTTCGGCTTCGACATGTCCTTCGGCATGGCCGTCTCTTCCGCCGTGCGCGGCGGGCTCTTTGGCTTACTGCCCATCGTCTGGGTCATCGTCACCGCTATCTGGTTCTACGAGATCACCGTCGCCTCGGGACGCTTTGAGGATCTGCGCAAGACCTTCGACCTTCTCGGCGACGGCGATATCCGCATCCAAGCCATCCTCATCGCCTTCTGCTTTGGCGGACTGCTCGAGGCCCTCGCCGGCTTCGGCGCTCCGGTCGCTATTACCGCGACGATGATTCTGGCGCTCGGTGTCAAGCCGCTCAAGGCCGCCACCGTCGTGCTCATCGCAAACACCGCTCCGGTGGCCTTCGGCGCCGTGGGCATTCCCGTCACCACCGCCGGTGAGGTGGGCGGCCGCACCGTCGAACAGACCGCGGACATCGCAGGCCTCATCTCCTCCATCGTCTTCCTCATCGCAGCCGCCGTGCCGTTCTTCATTCTCTTCATCCTTGATGGCTGGCGCGGCGTGAAGGAAGCTGCTCCGGCCGCCGGCGTCGTGGGCATCTCCTTCGCCATCGCGCAGTGGCTCGCGGCGAATTTCTTTGCCTACCAGCTCACCAACGTCATCGCCTGCATCGTCTCGCTCGGCTGTGCGTTTGCATTCCTGCGCGTGTGGAAGCCCAAGAACGTCGACGCCCTGCGTGAGCGCATGGGTCTGCCGGCGCAGGAGACCTCCACGGACCTCACCGGCTCCCGCATCTGGATGGCCTTGCTTCCCTATGCCGTCGTCACCGCCGTCTTCGGCCTGGCCACCGCCGTACCGGCTCTCTTCGGCTTCCTCAAGGTGAAGTTCGCCTGGCCGCTGCTCGATGGCACCGTGCTCGCCACGGACGGCAAGCCCATGGACACCGCGTTTAGCTTCAACGTCTTTGGCAACCCGGGCTCGCTGCTACTTATTGCTGGCATCATCGTGGCGGTCATTTACATGTTCTTCAACGAAAACGGCCGCTACACGCTCAAGGCTTCGGACCCCGTCACGAAGTTTGGCGACGTGGCCAACCGCATGAAATGGTCGGCCCTCACCATCATCCTGGTCCTAGCGCTCGCCTACACCATGAACTACTCGGGCCAGACCATCGCGATTGGCGAGTTCGTGGCCTCGGCCGGCGGCATCTTCGCCCTCTTCTCCCCTGTCCTCGGTTGGATCGGTACCGCCGTGACTGGCTCGGATACCTCCGCCAACGCCCTCTTCGCCAACCTCCAGGTCACCGCCGCCAACAATATTGGCGTGAACCCGGACCTCATGCTCGCCTCGAATACCGCCGGCGGCGTCGTGGGCAAGATGATCTCCCCGCAGTCGCTCGCCATTGCCGCGACCGCCGTCCAAATGGAAGGCCAGGAGTCCAAGATCCTCAAGGCCGTCGTGGGCTACTCCGCACTCTTCCTCGTGGTGGTCTGCGTTATTGTCTTCCTCATGACGAACGCGCTCGGCTTCCTGGTTCCCTAAAAGCACTTTCCGCACGCCCCGCCCACGCTGGCTTTCCTTCAGCCAGCGCGGGCGGGCTTTGTGCGTTCTTGGCGGTTCCAAGACGACCATACTATGGATTGCCCTCCCGAATTACCCCCGTTTTCTTGTGATGAAATCCTCACGCCCGTTCGGAAATCCGGCTTCCCGGCCCGTCTTTTAATAGCGGGCGCGCAGGTAGCGAATTCCGCAACACTAATGTTGCGGAATAAGCGCAGCTAGAAGCCTATTTTTGCGTCGAATTTACACACCATGCGCGGTACTATTTCATACATAACCCCATAACACGTACAACCCAGCGGTCAGTGTCCGTTTCCGTGGAAAATGCTGGCTTCAGCCCTCATCGAGACAACAGGCAGTACTGCTGGAACCCAAAGGAGCGCATACATGCGTATTGCACTGTTTTCCACGTGCATCGGCGACGCCCTGTTCCCAGATGCTCACAAGGCCACGGCCCTCATCCTCTCGCGCCTCGGCCACGAGGTTGTCTTCCCGGAGGAACAGACCTGCTGCGGCCAGATGCACTTCAACACCGGTTACCAGAAGGAGTCGCTGGGCATGATCCGCTCTTACGCGGATGCCTTCGCAGACCCGTCCATCGACTACGTCGTCGCCGCCTCCGGCTCCTGCGTGGGCGCCGTACGTGAGAAGCACGTGCAGCTCGCAGACCGCCACGGCACCGCCGCGGACGTGGACGGCGCGAAGAAGGCCGCGGGCAAGACGTATGACCTCCCGGAGTTCCTCGTGGACATCGCAGGTGTCACCAACGTCGGTGCCTTCTTCCCGCACCGCGTGACGTACCACTCCTCCTGCCACGGCCTACGCTTCCTCAAACTGGGCGACCGCCCGTACCAGCTGCTCGAGCAGGTCGAAGGCATCGACCTCGTCCCGCTGCAGAACGCGGAAGAGTGCTGTGGCTTCGGCGGTACCTTCTCGCTGAAGAACCCCGAGGTCTCCCAGTCCATGTCCTTCGACAAGGCTCGCCACATCAAGGAGACGGAGGCTGAATACGTCACCGGCGGCGACTCTTCCTGCCTCATGAACATCGCCGGTACCCTGTCCCGTCAGCGCTCCGGCATCCGCGCCGTCCACATGGCGGAAATTCTGGCGTCCACCAAGGAGCACCCGTGGACCCCGAAGTCGGCCGCCTACTCCAAGGAGAAGATGCTCTAATGACCACGTTCCTCGACACCACTCCGCCGCGCTCCCCTGAGGGCGTGGGCAACCTCCGCGGTGACCGCGGCTTCGTCCCTGCCGCGCACGATGGCCTCAACAACGCCACGCAGCGCCGCAACCTCCAGCACGCCACCACCACCATTCGTAACAAGCGCCAGCACGCGGTCGATGAGACCCCGGACTGGCAGCAGCTGCGCGACGCTGGCTCCGCCCTCAAGGAAGACGTCGCAGCTCGCATGCCGGAACTCCTCCTCCAGTTTGAGGAGCAGGTCACCAAGCGCGGTGGCCACGTCCACTGGGCACGCGATAACAAGGAAGCCAATGAGATCATCACCTCCCTCATCCGCGCCGAGGACGTCCAGGATGTCGTGAAGATCAAGTCCATGGCGACCCAGGAAATCGGTCTAAACGAGCACCTCGAAGCCGAGGGCATCCACGCCCAGGAGACCGACCTCGCCGAGCTCATCGTCCAGCTGGGTGACGACAAGCCGTCGCACATTCTGGTTCCGGCCATCCACCGCAACCGCGCCGAGATTCGCGATATCTTCGTCAACAAGATGCCGAACACCACGGACGAACTCAAGGCCGAGCCGTCCGAGCTGGCCGAGGCCTCCCGTCTCTTCCTGCGCGAGCAGTTCATGAAGGCGAAGGTCGCCATCTCCGGCGCTAACTTCGGTGTGGCGGAGACCGGCACCATCAACATCGTGGAGTCCGAGGGCAACGGCCGCATGTGCCTCACCCTTCCGGAGACCCTCATCACCGTCATGGGTATTGAGAAGCTCGTGCCGAAGTTCCAGGATCTCGAGGTCTTCCTCCAGCTGCTGCCGCGTTCGTCTACGGCAGAGCGCATGAACCCCTACACCTCCATGTGGGCGGGTGTGACGGAAGGCGACGGCCCGAAAAACTTCCACATCGTGCTCCTCGACAACGGCCGTACCGCCGCCCTGTCGAGCCCCATCGGCCACCAGGCCCTCAAGTGCATCCGCTGCTCCGCGTGCCTCAACGTCTGCCCGGTCTACGAGCGCGCCGGCGGCCACGCCTACGGCTCCGTCTACCCGGGCCCCATCGGCATCTCGCTTACCCCGCAGCTCACCGGCATCAAGGACCACCACGATCCGTCGGCCTCCCTGCCGTACGCTTGCTCGCTGTGTGGCCGTTGTGACGAAGTCTGTCCGGTGAAGATTCCGCTCACCGAGGTCATCCTCGAAAACCGCCACCAGAAGGTTGAGCACGCCGCCCCGCCCATCGAGCCCAAGCTCTTCGGCGCCGTGGGCCTGCTCTGGAACCACCCGCAGCTGTGGGACAAAGTTACCCGCGTCGTCGCTCTGGGCCGCGTGCTCGGCGGCTTCAACGGCGTCATGGAATCCCTGCCGCTGTTCCTATCCGGCTGGTCCGCAGGCCGCGACACCGCGGTGCCGCCAAAGAAGTCCTTCCGTCAATGGTTTGAAACCGAGGACGCCAAGGACCTGCTCGCCCAGGCGCGTGCCGAGGGCCTGCCCACCAATGCCCTCTCGAACGCTCCCCAGAAAGGCGAAGACAAGTAATGGACGCCAAGACTGAGATCCTGCAGCGCATCCGCACCGCCCAGAAGCAGGCAGGTCTCCCCGACCACGTAGAGATCCCCCGCGAGTACCAGACCAAGGGCACGCTCAACGCGCAGGAGCTGCATGAGATGCTCATCGACCGCCTCGTAGACTACAAGGCGGACGTGCACGAGGCCGCCGAGTCTGAGCTGCCGCAGAAGATCGCAGAGATCCTCCAGCAGCGCGGCTGCTCCGACGTGCGCTACGCCGAGGGCATGGACGCTTCCCTGCTCGAGGCCTTCAATGCCGCGGGCGGCCACGCTACTCCGGACTCCCGCGAATCCGACCCGCGTGAGCTCAACGACGTCGATGCCGTCGTCACCGAGTCCCACGTCTCTTCCGCGCAGACCGGCACCATCGTGCTCGAGGCAGGCCCGCTCTGCGGCCGCCGTGCTCTCTCGCTCGTGCCGGACCGCCACCTCGTCATCGTGCGCCCGGACCAGGTTGTCTACGGCGTGCCGGAGATGGTCTCCCGTATCAACCCGGATTACCCAGCCACGTGGATTTCCGGCCCGTCGGCCACCTCGGACATCGAGCTCTCCCGCGTGGAGGGCGTCCACGGCCCGCGTGACCTCATCGTGCTGCTCGTGAAGTAAAACGCCTCCGCGACCTGCCACGGGTCACCACGCCCCGCTCGCGCATCTTTCCGATGCCGCCGGCGGGGCGTTGTGCTGTCGCGCGGCGCCCCGCACGGCACGGGTCAGCCGCGCCATGTAGCCAGCTTTGTGGGCTAAGTAGCAGAAAGCGTGTCTGATTCTC
>NZ_KV796407.1:0-1493 GCF_001809185.1 Corynebacterium sp. HMSC072G08 | reverse complement strand
GCGCTGACTTAGATAAAGATACACAGCGATCTGAAAACACACAAATCTGCAGGACACAGCCCTTATCTTCGGTACTCATGGAGAACAATCAGATGGCAATCCTCGGCGACCAACTGATTCAGTGACGTCTGAGAAGGGACCGTACCCATCTGCTGCGGCTTGTCGACTGCCCTCAAAAGACGTACGCCGAAGTTCCTGGTGGGAGACCGCTACCAGAACGGCTTCAGATGGCAATTCTGAAGGCACCGTCAGCTTTAGCCGGCACAGGCGCACGCTACAGGAGTCCTTTCCGGCTTTCGATCAAACCTAGGAAGTAGCTCGTACGATGAACAAAGAAGTCCTCTCATCGAAATGCGACGGTATCGGCTATGTTCAACCTCACTAATTCGTGGAGCGGCGTCGTCAGCACCCACATTTCTAACGCACGCCGTGACTGTTACCGCGTTTGCACGCTGGGGAGGCAATTCTCCGCGGCAATAGCCACCGATTAATGGAGGAAATTGGGAAGTCAAGTGGCTTGCCGATTCCCGCATCCGCACAAAGCGATATACCTCAATAACTTTCAGACTCTTGGTTCACATCCCCCCGGCGGCAAAGTGGCGCGCTACTTACAACTGTGCCTTTACGACTATTCCAGCTGATGCTCATGCTGGCGGTACCGCATGCCGTTAGCTTGCTTGCAACTATAGGTAGACTATCGGCTCGTCAGCTGTTATTGCTCGCTGGCTTACTGGCCGGCGTTCCGCTCGTGTTTGCTCCCAACGACGTAGTGATCAATCGCCTTCAATACGCAGCACAGCTCGCGCTGCCGCTAGCTGCCCTGCACTACGCCACGACTTCGCCAAACCACGGTCGGAACTGAGCGACCACACGAAGTTTTGAGTTGGGCAAGAAGGGTTTTCGCTTCAGTATTACGTCATCCAACGGAGGCTTAGAGGGCTTGCTTCTTTTGCGGTCCTTGCCCAATGGAATGTACTTCTGGCCATCTTGCTGGCAGTTGCCACGTCGTATTCGGGCCGCAAAACATTTGCGTCTGTTGTTCAGCAATAAAGGCAGCTGGCGGGGCTAACGATGAGAATGCCCTGCGGAGCCATTTCCGATGACGTTTCGTAACTACTCCAGAGTAAGCCGAGCAAGGCAGACTCTACGGCTTCGGCGACTGGCTGTTCCGTCGCATTCAAGAACACAGTCGACAACGACTCGACCGGACCAACCAGGATTCTCAATGCGGCCTACAGCAAAGTCACATCGCGAGTACACCACTGATAAGTGCCATGCGCATTTACGTTGGAACCTACCCCAGGTCTATATCAATTACTCTGCGTCACTCATCAACCAGATGACCGGATAACCAAGCTCAAGCACGGTTTCGAGCTCGCTGGCGGAAGGCGCGGGACAGGTCTGGCTCGAATGACGCTGTGATCGCGTATCAGCGACTGAAGACACAGTTGAGACGACTCTCCGCTACGTGCGTTGAAGTGTGAATGAGTCGT
>NZ_KV796406.1:0-10150 GCF_001809185.1 Corynebacterium sp. HMSC072G08 | reverse complement strand
ATCAGGTGTCCACCAAACAGGGGTCAGGTCCGTAGTTCTTTCGAGGATAGGTAGAAGTTGATTCGAAAGGTACCCATGATGGTCGCCCTCTTTGTCCTTGGGGCTCATCTCAGGAACTAACTTAGTCCATGACTTCGCCCCTCGATGATCGTGTTTTCTTGTTCTTCGAGTTCTTGGAGGAATTCGGCGTTGAGTTCGTTCTTTGGGTCGTCTTTGAGGTCGAAGGTGTTGTTGACGTCGTTGACGAAGTCGTTGGCGAGGCGTTGGCCCATGGGACGGAAGGCGGCATAGGTAAGCGTGCCGGCGACGACGCCGCCGAGGACGGGGACGACTTTGGTGACGGCGGAGCCGACGGTTTGTCTGGTGATTTTCTGGCCGAGCATGACAGCGACTTTCTTGACGACGGGGTACCAGACGATCTTAGTGAGTGCTTTGTTGTCGACCTTCCTGACAGCTTGTGTGGCCAGCCATGCTGGCGGCCTTGTTGATGAGGGCGGCGCCGGCGATGTCGAACATGGTGCAGAAGTAGTCGAAGACGCGGAACTCGGCTTGGCCATTGAGCGTGTAGTCCTCGCCGGTGAAGGTGGCATAGGGGAGCGGCTGAGGATGACGTCCAGGTGCTTGTGAACTTCGGGCTCGGAGCTGAGGAGTTCCTCATGCTTGATGTTGAGCAAGAGAGGTTTGGCATTGATGTCTCAGAAATCGGGTTTGGGGACGTGCGTGGTTTCCCGAGACTCAACGGGTGTAAGGCCCAACAGTAGATGCTGTGTCTAGGAGATTTGGATTGGGCTAGGGTTGCGCATTCAGGGAATTGCTTAATAGACCTTCGATGGCGTGCAGGTTGGCCGACACGCTGTCCACTACCTTCTGCCGGCCGGCGGTGGAGGCTCGTGCGATGTTCTCGGCGGCATCTTCGTCGGTAACAATGGAGTGGAGGGCGGCGCGGAGGGCATCGGTGGTGTTGTCGATGACTTGCTCGTCTTCGAGGAACGAGCTGCCGGAGACTCGGGTTGACATGACGGGGACGCTGAGGAGAAGAGCCTCGAGCATGACGGTGCTGAAGCCTTCTGCGTGCGACGGGATGAGGAACAGGTCTGAGTTCTTGATGTAGGGGTAGGGGTTGGTTTGGTAGCCGTGGAAGTGGATAAAGGGGGCATCAGCGGCAAGCTCCTGGAGATTTGTACGCTCCTGACCATCGCCGACGACGTGAAGGTCTATTGCGGTGCCCTCGGTGCGAAGGTCCTTCACCACGGTGATGAGGCGATCGATGGCCTTGACAGGGACGAGGCGTCCGACGACGGTGAGGTCGAAATGATCCGGGCTGTAGGTAGCGGCGGAAGAAGTATCGAGGGGAGTCTCGCCGAGTGCTTCGATGCGGGCGATATTGATGGGGTTCGGAGTGACCATCGAATCGATGGGCTCACCGACCTCCTGGATGAAGCCTTGGCGGGATTCCTCGGAGACGAAGATGATCTTATCGAAGCGGCCGTAGCGACGAAGCTCGGAGTCGTGAGTCTTGAAGAATTGCGCGGACTTGTGGTTCTTCGCGAAGTCGGTGTGGATCCAGGCCAGCTTGCGGGCGCGGGGATCGGTAGAACCGCTGATGATCTTTGCAGGGATGCCTTCGAGGAAAGCAACTTCGACGTCATAATGCGAGTAAATAAACACGCGATGGATGGCTTGTGCGGGCATAAACCACCAGAGCTTGGCGTAGATGCTCGCAGCGAGCTTGGTCTTCGCGCTTGCCTCAGCATTGAGCGTGCCGGAAGAGTCCGTGGTCCGCCTCTTTAGGAAGGACGGAATCTTGATCATCGTCTTGTACGTGACGTGCGGTGCCAGCTGTTCCTTGTAGATACCGGTATCGATAACCGTCATGACGGTGACATCGAACAGCTTGGGATCGAGCGCTGCCGTGAGGTCGACGAGGACTTTTTCCGCGCCGCCACCGCCTAGCGTGTGGATGAGGAAGAGCACCTTGCGTCGGCGCGGTTGAGCAGAGCTGCCTTCGACGTAGCCGTCACGCAGCGCCACTGTGGATACTGTGTTGAAGAGACAACGCAGGTCCATAAACAGCGAGATGTGCTTTGCGTAGAAAGAGTCATACTCGGCTTTTTCTACGGGGTTGGCGGCAAGCTCATCGCGGCCGTTCACCTGTGCCCAGCCGGTAATGCCGGGGCGGATATCGAAGACACCGCGTTTGCGACGCTCGAGGCGGAGGTCCTCCTCATTCTTGGCGGCGCCGGGGCGCGGGCCCACGAAACTCATGTCGCCCTTGAGCACGTTGAGTATTTGCGGAAGCTCGTCAATGGAGGACTTACGCAGCCACTTGCCCAAAGGCGTGATGAAGGCATCCGGATCCTTGAGCATGTACGGGGGAAGGCTCGGCGCTTCCGTGTACATGGAGCGGAACTTGTAGATCTTGAACGGCTTTTCATCCTTGCCGAGGCGTTCCTGTTGGAAGATTACTGGCCCCTTGGAGGTTGCCTTGATGGCAACGGCCGTCGCAGCCATGATGGGTGCGGTCGCGAGGCCAAGCGCGGTGGCGCCGACGATGTCGAGGCCGCGCTTGAGAACGCGACGGTAGAGCACATGCTTCATGGAGAGAATACTTTCTTGCGGGAGCCGGTGGTGTGCAGGGACTTAGGCTTCAGCCGTGCGGAAATACTCGACGGTGCGGGCAATGCCCTCTTTGAGGTCAACCTGTGGGGTCCACCCGAGAACCGTCCGTGCGCGCTCGAAAGAAAGGGAGGAACGGGGAAGATCGCCGAGGCGAGCGGGTTCGTCCGAAGGAGCATCGGCTGCGCCGACCGCTGCAGCGACCATGCTATGAAGCTCACGGTCTGAGGTCTCGACCGAGGTGCCAATGTTGAAACGCATGCCGCTTCCCTCAGTTCCTGATGCAGCATAGAAGGCACGGACTAAGTCACCGACATACACGTAGTCGCGGGTATTGGTACCACCGCCGAAGATCTTGGTGGGTTTACCATCGAGCAGTGCCTGCGAGAAGATGGCGACGACGCCGGCCTCGCCGTGCGGATTCTGACGGGGACCGTAGACGTTTGCCGGTGCGATGAAGCTGCAGTCGAGACCGTACAGGTGACGGAAGGTGTTGAGGTAGATTTCACCGGTGGTCTTCGATGCCGCGTAGAAAGAATGCGGATCCACTGGGGTGTCCTCAGTGACGGGGAACGTCTCTGGCAGACCGTAGATGGAGCCGCCAGAGGAGGTGTGGATGATCTTGCGGACACCAGCGGCACGTGCGGCCTCCGCCAAGCGGATAGTCGCCAGGATATTGAGCTCTGCGTCGTGAATGGGATCCTCGACGGATTTGCGGACATCGATTTGGGCTGCGAGGTGGAAGATGACCTCGGGGCGGAAATCGCCCACGACTTTGTCAATATCCATGGTGAGCAATTCAGCCACTACGAGCGTGACCTGCTTGGAACCATCGTGCTGAGCCAAGTTCTCACGGCGACCGCTGCTCAAGTCGTCAATGACGAGAACCTCGTGTCCTTCCGAAACAAGAAGGTCGACGAGGTGGGAGCCAATGAAGCCGGCGCCGCCGGTGACGATGGTACGCATAGTTTCCTTGAGATTGAGTGTGGATGTATGAGCCGCCTTGTGTGTCGCTCTATACATCCATGAGATGTGCAGTAGTCCCTAATAGCATAGCGGGTTTGAGTTCCTAAGCAATCCTCAGGCTCGGAAAACCGTGTGATTGTACTGGCGTGTCTGTACATGATCGCCGGTTGTGCGGGGTGCTTAATGCAGAGTTTTGCTGAACACGTCCGATTTTGGGTGCTCGCTACTTGGGCTGACACAGCTTTGCGGCCGCTTTTAGTGTATTTTCAGTAAAGACTAACTACTCGACATACCGATATGCAGTCCATGTTTGTGGACTCCGGAGTTGACTTTCACTGTGAGGAGCGCGCCGTGCTGCAGCGTGTAGAAGCTTGGATATTTAACGGTTTTCTGTTTTCGCTTATTTTCGCCACTTTTAACCGAGAACTGCTTGTGTTCGGCCAGGATGCCCGGCTTGTTCCTGCCGGCCTAGGGCTCCTTACTTTCTTTATCGGGTTTATCCGGTGCGTGGGGGAGAAGCGGTGGCCGCGATTGCGGGTGGCTGGTGTCAATCACTATCTGTTGTGGTACTTCGTCTTCGCGATGGTCTGCAACGTGGCGTGGAGTTTCAGTGACCTTGAGTTGGTTCAGGACCAGTTCTTCACTGTGGCGCTAGCCAATGCGCTGAACCTGTTCTTCTGGTTTACGGTCATTGCCTTCCGGAGTCGGTTGACGTGGCGAGCAACGAGCGTGAGCACACACATTTCGGGCGCTTTCCTCTTCCTTAGCATGTTCCTCGTGTACCGCGGTCTCGATCTGCGAAACTACTTCAGCGAGTATGCTGGCGGATTTTCTGATGGTATTTCCTGGACGCCCCTAGGACTGGTCCGCTACGCTGGTTACGCCCAGGATCCGAATTTTGCTTCTTTGTTCATGGTTGTGTGGGCAACGGTTGCGATCTTTGATGCGTGGCGTGCCCGCAATATTGGATATTTGCTCGTGGTGCCACTGGCTGGATTCGGCTTTGTGATGAGTTTGTCGAAATCCATTCTCGTGATGCTTGTACTGGCGGTCTTCCTCGTTGCTGTCAACCGTTTCTTCATTGGAGCCATTGCTAAAGAGCTGGCGCTACTGGGAATTATTGGCGGTACGCTGCTTGCTGCATTTGAAAAGATTCAGGTGCCTACCGAGACCCTGCACACCCGCGTCCTGTTGTGGCGGAGCCCCGTTCAGTGGTTCTCACAAAGCCCGATTATCGGCAACGGGTTGACCGCTGCTCGTTCCGCAAATATCGACCAAGACTGGTACGTGCAAATCCACAGCACCGTGGTCCAGACCTTCGTAGAGCTGGGGATCATCGGGCTTCTTCTTTACTACCTCGCTGTGCGTCGCACACTCATGAGCGGCAGCAGCGCCGTTGTATTTATCACGGGTGCGTATTTGGGAACTATGCTGACGTACGAGACAATGTCGCACGCCTTTTCCATGCTCATACTTGGCATTATTCCGCTGGCCATCAAACAAGCACCAAAGAAGAAGGCTAAGCCCGCCTCCATATACGTCATCAACGGCATTGCCCACGGTGGAGCCGAACGCGTGGTACAGAATATGGCGAACAACGCGCGTGACGAGGAAAAGGCCATCATTTACCTGTTGGCGGAAAAACCCTCGGATGCTTACGCCCTCGGCCCCAACGTCGAGCTCAGAGGCATCGGCAAGCGCGGCTCCAAGCTGCTCCTGCCGTTTTACCTGTGGCAACTGAACCGCCGGCTGGAAAATGATTGGGCACGTTATCGCATTACCCTGGCGACCGCACACCTGCCATTCGCGCAACTGGTGGTACGACTGAGCCGATTCAACGCGGACTTCATTTATGTCAATCACGGCATGGTTCATGTCAGCAACACGGGACTTTCCGGGCTGATGTGCAAGTTCCTGTACAACCGACGCTGCAACGTTGCTGTGTCGAAACAGATGCTTGAGGAGGAGGTGCACCAGAACTTTGGGATCCGCAGTCGCCGTGATGACTACATTTACAACCCCATTGATATGAAGGCGATTGCCGAGCACGCAGGTCCTGAAGTAGCCCGTGAAAAATTGGTGGTGTCCGTGGGGCGCTATTCGCCAGAAAAGAACCTGAGCGTTGGCATCGCGGCATTCGATGCGAGCGGTCTCGCTCAGGAAGGCTACGTATATAAGCTCTTAGGTGAAGGGGATCTACGGGAGGAACTGCAACGCGATATTGATGCGCGTGGGCTCACCGAGTCTGTGGAGCTGGTGGGCTTTGTGGACAATCCTTTTGCTTACATGCGGAAGGCAGCCGCACTGCTTCATCCTGCGGACTACGAGTCCTTTGGCATGGTGATCGCCGAAGCACACGTGTGCGGCTGCCCAGTGGTGGCTTTTGATGTGCCCTTCGCCGCGCGTGAGGTGATGCCCGGTCGACTGCGGGAGTATCTGGTGGAGCTCAACGATACGGAAGCGATGGGGGCGACACTGCGTCGTGCTGTGAGTGCTACGTATCCGATCGAGGATGCAGCAGATTTCCTTGGCGAACTTGAGCCAGAGGTTGCCATGGCGAAGTATTACGACCGCTACGAGCGGTGGTGCAGGTAGCGCTTCGGAGCGCTAGAGAGGAATTCCCGTGACGACCGTATCTATAGTGATGCCCGCATACAATGCGATGCGGCACATAACCGAGTGCTTGGACAGCGTCCTCGCGCAGAACTACGACGACTTCGAAGTCATTGTGGTCAATGACGGCTCGAGCGATGAGACACTCGCCGTGTGCCAGGACTACGCGCGCCGGGATGCGCGGGTCCGGGTTATCGACCAACCCAACGCGGGAGCTGCGCGTGCCCGTAATCGGGGCGTGGCTGAGGCGCACGGTGAGTTTGTGTCTTTTGTAGATGTCGACGATGTGGCGCATCCGCACATGGTGGGGCGTTTGGTGGAGACCGCGCGATGTTGTGAGGCAGACATCGTGAGCATGAGGTTCACAGCATTCGAAGATGTCTATGTCCCCGGCGTCCTAGGAGACGAGCCGCGGGTACTGACCTCTCGTGTTGCTCGTTCGGAACTGCTGTATCAGCGTCTGGTCAATGCTCCCTACGCCAAGCTTTTTAGGAAAGAAGTCTTAGGGGCTGCATCATTTGTGGCTGATACCCGCGTGGGGGAGGATCTCCTCATGAACCTAGATGCTTTCGCGCGCGCGAGAACAATTGTGGCGACGGAGGATGAGGTCTACGGCTACCGCCAGCACGACGACAGCACGATGCATTCTGTTCGCCGTGAAGACCGGATGCGCCTAGTCACAGAGATCGAAGCCCGGCGTGAGGAAGAGCTCTCCGCGGCCTTTGATAATCGCCTGTGTGCCGAAGCGTTGTACATGGTCTTCGAAGCCTCCACTGCTGCGGAGCGTCGGTCTGCTCTGGCGCTGATGAAGCGGTACCGACGCGTGGTGCTTTCTGATGCACAGTCTTTGCCGCAACTGCGTATCTATGCCGCGGCTAGTTATGCAGGGGCCTGGCTACCGGTCGCGATTCATGAGTGGAAAGCACGGGGCGCACATCGATGAGCAAGGGTGGCGAACTCTTTAAGAACACGCTGATCTTGGGGCTGGGCAGTCTTTCCGCCCAGATTGTCGGTTTCATCCTTCTGCCGTTCTATACGCACGCTCTGGCAACGGACGAGTTCGGCTTCGTTGACCTTATGACGGTGGCGTTCTCGCTTGTGATTCCGGTACTCACACTCCAGATTCACATGGCGAGTTTCCGCTTCCTTATCGATGCGCGTGACTCACGTGAGGAACAACAGCGGATCGTGACGAATACGCTTGCCCTTTTAGGGCTGTTCTTATTGTTCGTGGTGGTTGTCGCGGCAGGGGTGTGGCTCGCTTTCCGCCCGGCTCATTTCTTGCTCGTGGTGGGCGTGGGAATCTGCATGACACTTCTGCAGAACTTCGGCCAGATTTCGCGTGGTCTTGGCTTTAACCTCCACTACGCGATGTCCAATATCATCACCGCGGCGGTAACGCTTGTGGGGGCGCTGGTTTTTGTTGGCGTGTTCCATTGGGCGGTGGCAGGCGTGTTCAGCGCGCTTATTATCGCCAATGCCCTGGGTGCGTTCTACCTCTTCTTCGTACTTCGCATGTGGACACTCGTCGTTCCGTCTTTGCGGTCGAAGTCTCAATGTCGCGCGATGCTTGCTTATTCCGTTCCGCTTATCCCGAATGGGCTTGCATGGTGGGTTAATAATGCGGCGGACCGTCTGCTTATTTCCTTCTTTCTTGGCACGGGTGCCAACGGCATTTACGCGGCTTCCGCGAAGTTTGTCACCGTACTCAACGCGCCCAATAGCGTTTTCACGATGTCTTGGGCCGAGTCGGCATCAGTCAATATCAAGAGCCCTGACCGCGATGAATTCTTCTCCAGCGTCGCGAACTCGGCGCTCAAGCTCTTCGGTAGCGGCGGTCTCGTCCTCATTGCCGGCATGCCGCTCCTTTTCAAACTTATGATTTCGGACGAATATTCCGGCGGCCTGGTGGTGGTGCCGGTACTCGTGGCTGGCGTAGTCATCAACGTCCTCGCCGGAATCTACGATGCCGTGTATGTAGCGAAGATGCAGAGCCGACGCGTGATGGTGACGACTGTCCTCGGCGCCGTGGTCAACCTGGTCCTCAACGTTGCGCTCATTCCGTTTATCGGTATTCTGGGCGCGGCGACAGCGACGACGGTGTCGTTTGCGGTCGTTGCCCTTGTCCGTGCGTGGGACACCCGGAAAGCAGTGCGGATTCGCTACAACCTCCGGGATGTGTCGGCCTTGGTGGTGGCCTCAGTTTTTGTGATTGCTAATTTCTATCTAGGGAATTTGCTGTGGAACAACATCGTTTTGGCCGTGATGATCGTTTTTGCTCTGGTGCTTAACCGTAAATATGTTGTTATGGCATGGAAGAAGGTGCGGGGTCGGTTGGGATAAGCGGCCCTAGGTCGCGTCTGGGAGCTGTGCGGTCTAATCTCGACAGTAAGCGTCTTGAGCGAGCCGAAACGTTTGCGGTTGTGCGCTGCAAAAATAGTCCCGAAGTGCCAATTTCTGGCAAATGGCTGACTAGAGTCATAATACCTTCTGTGAAGAAGAAATCTCTCGGCCTCCTGCTTGCAGCGGCCCTCTCTTTCGGCGCTGTCTCTCCGGCGTATGCGCAGAATCTTGATCCCTCGACTACCGAGGATTCAACGAATTCGACCGTGGTGAACCCCGGAAATGAAAACGATGAGAACCAGGAATCCGACTCTGTTGAGTCTGACGCGGCTATCATCGTTGGCTCGGTTGTTGGTGTCGTTGCTTTGGTCGGGCTGATCGGCGGCGGCGTGTACTGGGCAGTCCAGCAGCGCATGATTCCGAATCCGCTGCCGGGGATCATCCCGAATCCGCCGCGGATTGCCAAGCCTGCACCGGCCCCTGCGCCTGCTCCCGCACCAGCCCCTGCGCCAGCGCCTGCACCGGCTCCCGCACCTGCGCCAGTCCCGGCTCGCGTGCATAACGCTCCGGCGCCGGCTCCTGCACCGGCGTCGACGTACTACCGAAACTGTGCGGCCGTGCGGGCGGCCGGCCAGGCTCCGCTGTACCGCGGCGAGCCGGGGTACCGTTCGGCTCTCGATCGCGACAACGATGGTGTTGCGTGCGAATAGGCACTAGAACGCTTGCTTGATACCTCGGGGCTGCGAAGCTGAGTGAGGCGAAAAGCTGATAGTTAAACAAAGAGGAAACGCTTCGATTGCGGCGTTTCCTCTTTTTGTTTTGGGGTCTTGGCAACCAAGGGCGAGGTTAACGAATGCCCGGCGATGTGCTTCGCGGTGGGGCAGCGATGATGACAAGCGGTGAGGGGAGTGCCGGGCTGGGGTAAGGGGTGCATCGGAAAGCTGGGGCTAGCTGACCGGATAGGTAGCTCGGCCGAGCGCCCTGGCGCAAAGGAGATCGTGGACGATGAGCTCGACGGGCGTGGTGGTGTTCTCGAGGACGAACGCCATGGCGTTTTCGACGCTTTCGCCCATGGGGACCTCGTTGACAAGTGAGCCGATGGAGTCTTGGTGGGGAAAGGGGCATCGGCAAGCTGCTTCGATTGCAGGGCGTGGAAGTCGCTGGGGAGAAGCGGCATGAGCGGCTCGTTCGTTTTATTGGTGGCGGTGAACTTGAACAGGATGATGGGCGCCGTACCCTGCTCGTTGCCGTGCTCGCCGGCGGGAACGACGTGGTGGTCGCGGATATCGATGGTCAGCTCCTGGGTATCGACGACGTTGTTCGTGAACGTGGTCGCTGCGACGGGATCGGTGCGACCATCGAACTTGGGAGTCTCGCTGGAGATCTTGGTGAAAGCATACGAGGAATCCTTGTCCGGGTTTTCGTCCGTGAAGCTGAAGGCCTCGCCGTTGACGAAGAACTTCACGATGTCATCATCCGAGCCTGATTGGGATGCCGCCATGACGCCCTTGTTGCGGTGGGACGTTGATACACCACGCTAGCGGACGCAACCGGCATGGGATGCCGAAGCGTTCGAACAGGTGGGGTTGCCCGCAAATCGTGGACACGTAGT
>NZ_KV796405.1:0-1180 GCF_001809185.1 Corynebacterium sp. HMSC072G08 | reverse complement strand
GTGTGTTCATCAAAAATGAAACGCAACGGCACGACCTCAAAAGGAACCACTCGTTGGCGCTGCACTACCTGCGGAGCATCCAGCACCAACACCCGACCAGATCGTGCCTATGCTGCGAATTTCAACGTCTTCATAGACCATGTCACCGGCAAGCTATCGATGGCTGAATGCGCTAAACAGCACGGAGTATCACGATGGACACTGAACCGACGATTCGAAACTTTCTGGTACATCCAAATCCCCGACCACCTGGATCGCTACCGCATCCACGATCAAATCTTCATCGACGGCACCCACACCGGCGCCGGGCTACTGCTTATCGCCTGCACAGACACCCACGTCATCAACTGGGTCTGGGTCAAAAGCGAAAGCACCAAGGCCTACCGCAGACTCCTCGAACCGCTGCAAGCCCCGCTCGTAGTCGTACTCGACGGTGGAAAAGGCGCCTATTCAGCGATTAAACAATGCTGGCCATCCACGCGCATCCAACGCTGCCTGGTCCATGCTCAACGCGTCGTCCGCCAGTACGTCACTTCACGACCACGCACCGATGCAGGACGAGCCATCTACAATCTGGCACTGAAACTCACCAACATCAACACAGTAAAAGAAGCTGCTGAATGGACCGCCAGACTACAAGAATTCCATAGTGTCTACCGCACCTACATGAACCAGAAAACACGCAACCCAGACACTGGAGCAATGGCGTTTACCCACGACAGAGTGCGCAAAGCCTACAACAGCTTGGCAAACCTAGAACGCAACAAATGGCTGTTTGGATACCTTCAGCCACCGCCTGAAGGGTTGGACACCACGATATGGGCATCGACAACCAACAGGCTGGAAGGCGGCTTCAATTCCCCACTAAAAGATGTAGCCAAGCTACATCGTGGACGCTCAGGAGAACACCAGCGACTCATGTTGGATTGGTGGCTTTACCTTCGCACCGAAGCTCATGAAAATCCTGCTGATATCGCTCGCCGAGCTAATTGGGGGCGTGATGCACTCGCCAAAGTAATCACCACACCCCAACAGAACACCGGCAACCAGGAAACAGGTAGACCAGCGCTCTACGACAACGCTATCGGAGACGAGTACCAACACAACCTTGGCATCCAAAAAGGCTGGATCCACTAACCCACGACACGCCGTAGCGGACACACATTTTGCTACTTAGCCC
>NZ_KV796404.1:70111-97187 GCF_001809185.1 Corynebacterium sp. HMSC072G08 | reverse complement strand
AAAGAAGCGGAACTAAACCCAGGACGCTTCATTCATCATGCCTTCCACGCTTTCCACGAGTAAACCGTATTCCGCGGAAAATAACGCGCAGCAGCCTTTGGTGTGTGGGGCGCGGTGATTTCCGGTGCGGCAGCGGTCGGACCGCTTGCCGATGGTGCACTGACGGAATGGGTGTCCTAGTATTCGCGATTATCGAGGGCCTGGCCTAGGCTGGTGGGAGCCCCAATCCTCATTCAGCTTCTTTGGCTGGACCTGATTCGAAAACGCGGCTATTTCACCGGTTCCGCTAGGGCTCGCGATCTCGGCCGTGGGCTTCGCGCTTTTTATCAGGTCGGAAGAGCACCGCGAGCGGGGTCACCGCTCGGCGCTGTTGTATCTTGAATTGTTTTTCTTATTCCACGTTCTCGTGGGGCAATATCACCGCTGGTGCGGTAGCAATCGGCGAGTTTTCCATCATCTTCGTGTTGCCGCTGTACCTGATTAATACTTTGGACCTCTGCACGACGTGGTCTGGCCTGGTGCTGGCAGCCATGGCAATCGGTGCATTCTTCTCCGTTGCATCAGCCCTCATGTCGCGGCACGGTACGGGGCGTCTGGCACCGTGCTCATTGGGCTCGGCTTGGAAGCCGTCGGCGTCCTTAGCTTCGTCCTGCTTATGGGGCCGGATACGAATGATTGGATCATCGCCGCGCCGCTGACCCTGTACGGCTTGGGCCTGGGGTTCGCCTCCACGCAGCCGACCGGCACGATGCTGTGGGATATTCCCGTCGATGACTCCAGGCAAGCCTCCGCAACGCAAACCACCGTGCGCCTGGGGCAGTGGTGTAGACCTTAAGCGAAGGCATGGCCAACGCCGCGCAGTGGTCGCTCGTAGCCGCTACCGCATTCTTCGCTCTGAGCCTTGTCGGTGCACTTAGGGTGCTCCGTGCTGCGGGGGAGAGGGGGAGAGAAGGGTGTCCCCGCAAACAATGCCGATCTCGGTGCCCGCGTTAATCGCGTCCCGAACTGATTTTCCACCCGCTTGCTGCTTTGCGTTGCTGCCAGAAGTGACGGTAGATACCGGGGACATCGGAAAGCTCAGAATGCGTGCCCAGCTGGCTGACTTGCCCGTGTTCATCCAAGACTACGATTTGATCAGCAGATTTGATTGTATCCAGCTTATGGGCGATGACAATAAAAGTAGATTGCTCCCGTAGCTCGTCCATCGCAGCAAGAATGTTTGCCTCATTTTCTGCATCGAGCGCGGAGGTAGCCTCATCAAAGAGTACAATCGGCGCTTGCTTGAGAAGCGCGCGAGCTACAGATACGCGCTGGCGTTCACCACCGGATAGAAGCCGCCCGCCTTCACCAACAGGAGTATGCCACCCTAGGCGGTTGGCAATAGAAGTCACGCCTGAAAGATCAGCTGCGCGGAAGACTTCCTCATCGGAGGCGTCGGGACGACCAACGCGGATATTAGCGATTAACGAGTCGTCGAAGAGGTAAACGTCCTGAAAGACCATGGACAGCCTGGACATTAACTGTTCGGTTCCAAGCTCGCGGATATCTACGCCGTCAACCATCACCGCCCCGGAATCTACATCCCAGAATCGCGAAATAAGGCGCGCAATTGTGGTCTTTCCGGAGCCAGAAGGACCGACAATGGCGGTAACGGTGCCTGGTCGAGCATGGAAAGTGACATCTACCAATACTGGCTTATCGCCGTATCCAAACGTGACATTAAGAAGCTCCACATTTCCCGAACCATCGCCTAGGCGCGGAGTAGTGGGTTCTGGCAGGGAAGGAGCATCGGTGATGAGCTCAGTTTCTGCGAGCGCGATACGGCCGGCATCTAAACCGACGAAAGAAGAACCCAGCTGCTCAAGCGTGCGGGTAAACCTCAAGCTGATTCCGATGATCGCAATTGTTTCTAGTGGCGATAGGGCGCCTTCAACGGCAAGATCCGCGGAGACCATAATGAGAGCCACAATGAAGATCTGCACTACTATGCCGTTGAGTAGCAAAGCTAATGTGGATACCCATAGCTCGCGTATTCGTGCTTTATGGTCGATTTCTAGCGCTTGCTCTAGTGGCGCAAAAACTTGTGATTGTCCTGCCGCGCGCAGGGCTGGTTGACGGTTAGCAAATTCTACGATGCGCTGGGAGAGCTCTTTACTCGGCCCCAGTGCGCGGTTCGATGCTTTCTCACGAATCCATGCAGCCAACTGCATCACCACGAGCGCCAATGGTGCGATGATAAGAAGGACCAAGCCCAGCTTCGAGTTCCAGAAACACGCTCCTACTAACAAGGTGACAAGTGCCGCGCTATCGCGGTATATCGTTCCTTGAATATGCGCAATGGTCTCGGCCGCCACCATAAAGCGATCTGAAACGAGGCGAGATAGGCCGCCGGTATTAGCCGGTACGAACCAGCCGAGCGGTAGCGTTGCTAATTTATCGCCCACAGTCGTGTGCGCGGCTCGGATGAAATCCAAGGCCGTGTGGTAAGAGGCCATGGTTGCGAAAAATCGTAGCGCAAAAGCTACGAGCGCAATTGCCAAAAGCGTCCACATCCATGGTGCGATCGTCGTATCCCCATCGAGTGCCTTTGTAAGTGGCACGAGCGTGAGAACGGCGAGGCCATCAAGTACGCCAACGATAAGCGATAGACAAGCATACCTTTTATTGAGCTTATGGCCTACAGGACTTTGCAGCTTTTTGACACTGCGAGTGAGTAGCGGATCACGAAGACGCGAACTAACAGGCGTAGTGGCATTAGACATGAGAATTATCCTTCATAGGCTTGAGGCAGATTATTTGGTCTGCTCCTTGGATGGACTCCGGCTTGTGGGCGATGACTAAGACGGTCTTGCCTCTGACGAGTGTGGCTAGAGCTGCTTGAATTTCTGCTTCGCAGTCAGGATCAGTTGCCGCAGTAGCTTCATCCAGGATCAAGATTGGGGCATTGGTAATAATTGCCCGGGCAATAGAAATGCGTTGCTGTTGTCCACCGGATAAAGAGGTGTCCTCACCAACAACGGTGTCGAGCCCAGCCGGTAAAGCGCGAATATCAGCAGCTATGTGCGCAGCCTCTGCGGCTTGCCAGATCTCTTCATCGCGGGCTTCTGGGCGTGCAAGGCGAATGTTTTCCCGAATACTCATACGCAGTAAGTGAGGGTCTTGTAAGACGAAAGCCACAATGCGGTACAAACTGTCGAAAGTGAGATCACGGATATCCACGTTGTTGATAGTGATTGTGCCCGAATCTGGATCCTGGAAACGCGCCAGCATCGTTGCTGCTGTGGATTTGCCAGACCCGGAGGGGCCAATCAATGCCGTGACAGTGCCTGCATTTAGTTGCGCAGAAAAGTCTTGGAGGACTGGTGTGTCTGGGGCGTAGCTAAAGCTGACCTTATGGAACTCCACCTCCATGTCTTGACTACTGGCATCGAGGCTCTTTTGGCCTTCTTTCACATGGGAAATTGTCATGACTTCATCAAGGCGCAACGCCGCATTGCCAGCGAGCTGGTAAGACCACATCATTTGGCCGACGGTTTGAATCGTGCCCGGGAGCACCAGCGCAATTAACGTTGTTGCGATGACTTCAGCGACCGTGACATAGCCACCAGCTATCAGCAGGGAACCGACTCCTAGATTGATAAGGATGAGGACAGGAACCGCCACCACAGACTCTGAGATTGCGGAAACACGCAGAAGCGGACGTACCCACTCGTAATAGAATTCCGCGAATTTTTGGGCAGCTTCGCGATATCGAGCGTGGGCTTTGCCAACGGTGCCGAAAGCCTTGACGACGGAAATACCTTCGGAGAACTCCACCGCAGTCGCAGAGACCTCACCCAGATAATTATCCATTTCCGCAGTTTTTGTGCCCATATCTTTCATTGAATATGCTTGGATTGCTAGGAAAATGGGCACAGTGGCAATAGAAAGTAGACCAAGGCGCCAATCCAAGATAAAGGCATAAACCAGAAGCGCGAGGGGCGTAAAGATCGCGGCGACCTTCTCTACAGGAGCATGGGCTGTCAGGGTGTGCAGAGTTAACGTATCGTCCTCGACGGCTTTGCGGACTTTGCCGGAATTAGTCTGGCTAAACCACGAGAGTGGTGCTTTCGCAATAGCGGTAATAATTCGGCGCCGGTTAATCCCCACCAGCTTTGCATCAGCGAAGTGGGTGATTACAAGGGCAAGGAAATAGAAGAATAGCTGGCCCAAAAATGCAGCAAGTAGCCATTTCACAATGGACGCGACGTCATCAGTATTGCCGTCGATTAGAGCATTTCCCAGTGCCACCAACGCGACGTAGGGTGCTACGGCGAGTACCGAGGATATAAGCGCGAGAAACTGTGCGAAGTAGATGGTTGTTTGCACTGGGGCCAGTAGTTTTTTTAGAGCGACCTGGCCGGCTTTTAGTTTTGCGCGAGCCTCTTCTTCCGGTGACGCACCGTGTGATTCTGGTGCGTGGGTTCCGCTTGATTCTGTGGAACTTTGTTTTAGTTCAGACATTTCTTTCTCAATTCTTGTTGATGTCAGTCATATCGATGATTCTGGTGACTGATTCTTGGATGAATTCGTGGTCATGGGTGATGACGATGACCACTGCTCCGCTTGCTGCAAGAGATCGAAGTAGCGCAGAGATGGATTGCAGTTGGCGCCAGCCCACGCCAGAGGTAGGTTCATCGAAGATGTAGATCGCTGCTTGCTCGGCTTGGGCTGAAGCTATGGCTAAGCGTTGCCGTTGCCCACCGGACAGAGACTGCGGATGCCGTTGGGCCATTCCTGCCAGATCGAGGCGATGGAGAATCTCATTGACATCGATGTGGTCCCGCTTCTTCTTTGCCAGTCCGAGCGTGACTTCTTCTTCGGTGGTGGCTGCGAATAATTGGCGGCCAACATCTTGCATCACCATATACGCGGCACGTCTGCGGGCAGCCGCTCCTACTCGTTTGCTGTTCAAACGGAGACTACCGCCGCGTTTGGGAGAAGCAAGACCACAAATGATCCTGGCGAGGGTGGTTTTTCCAGCGCCGTTGGGCCCGATTAAGGCGGTGACTTCGCCGCTGGGGAAAAATGCGTGGTCAATGTTTAACACCTCATGTGCGCCATAAGAAAAACAGATGTTGCTTAGCTCGAGTCCGCTCCGCTGGGGATCGGCGTTTTCGAGCGTGGGTGGTACCGGCACGCTCGCGGGCAGGGGAACATGGTGTAAGCTGCGTAGCCCCAATTGTTTGCGTTCGGGTTCGTCTAAGGCATAAAACTCCTGAGCGCGGAAACTCCGCGTTATTTTTCCCTGAGTCAAGTAAATAACTTGGTCAGCGATATCTTTTAAGAAAAAGAGACGGTGATCAGCGATAATGATCGTTGTGCCTAATTCCTTCAAGCGGTGTAGCACGCGTGCAAGAATATCGATGCTTTCCATGGAGAGATTGGACGTGGGTTCATCGAGAAGCACGAGACTGCCCGGGGACACAAGCGCGCATGCGCATGCCACGGTTTGTAACTGCCCACCGGATAATTCTTTGAATCGCCGGCCCCGAAGATCCTTAATGCCTAGTAGCTCGACCGCTGATTGAATCCTCGACTCAATTTCTTTGGGATCTACACCAAGGTTTTCTAGCCCGAAGGCCAATTCTGCATTGACGCTTTCAGTGAAAAATTGTGTCCTTGGATTCTGGAATACTGAGGCGCTGAACTCGATGGCTCGGGACAGCGGTTCTTCCGCAGGGTTAAAAGCCTGGTCATCCTTTATAATAGTGATGGTGCCTAGTAGCTCTCCTGGATTGAAATGGGGGATGAGTCCGTTGATCAACTTGAGTACCGTGGACTTTCCCGATCCGGAATCACCGGTAATCAGTAGACACTGTCCTGGAGAGACAGAAAAAGACACATCAGATACACCTTGAATGCCTGGCCGAGCGCCCAATGGATATGTAAAAGAAACGTTGTGGGCGTCTACACTGGTTGTGATACTGCGTTCGTTCATAAGTGGACCTCCGTGGGAAGCCAGACAGAGGCAACAACGAGGCCCAACCCAGCTAGTGCAGTTGCATCGACAAGCTTGAAGGAAAGATCGGCGGTGGTGGTTGGGCGTGCGGGTCCTCCCAATCCCCGGACAAGAGCAGAGGCAGCGAGCTCATCACCAGCGCGGACGACGGCACCTAATAAGGGGATGATCAACATCGCGGACGATTGTGTGGGCTGTGTGATCCAGCTTTTTACTCCAGGCTGGAGACCCCGAAGGACCATGGCATCGCGGATGGCTTTGGCTTCTGCCACGATGATCGGCAAAACGCGCAGGAATACCGCCGGTGGAATGGTGACCCAGCCTGGTAAACGCAGGTCCCGCAGTGCTGAGGTCAACGTGGATGGTGTGAGAGTGAGCAAGCCGAATGCGCCGATGGACATGCTGATGACAAAACGGCTTAGCCACGAAAAAATTGCCGCTGAAAAAGCGAAAAATGTGGAGCCAGGAAGCTGTAATAGGCCCCAATACCCTAGATAGGATAATGCAAAAGCGAACAGACATATAAGACCATAGTGTGGCTTTACTGTAGCTAGTGCGATGGAGCTGAAGGCGATAGAAATCAGCAGTGTCGGTAGGTGGCCGTGGCTGAGAGCTACCGCATTGATTACTAGAACAGAAAGCAGCACGGTCCGTGGATCGATCGAAAATCGACGAAGCACGCCCTGTTTTTGCAGGCTCACAGGAGACCAGCGCTTTCAAAGTGTTTGCGGCTGACGCGAACTCCGACCTTTCCTCCGATAAAGCCGACGATGAGCGCACAAATGGCCAGTACTCCAATGGTCCATGGCTGGAAGATATCCGACATAGCATCGGCATATTCTTGACCCATTTGGTCTGCGATATCGACGTAGTATGAGTCCGTATCCAGAATTAGCGGGAGAAAAGGCAAAGAAATCCAGACGCAGAAGACGCCGTAGGCAATAGGGAAGGACTTGGCAATACTGAGGTGGCTTTTTGTAATAATCAAATCCGCGATAAACCCAAGAATTATGCTTCCTAGCAAGGTCCAGAAGTAGTGTCCGGTGAGCATGAATGCTAATCCGTTAATACCACCGACGAGGGTGAAAGCACCCATTTTGGACGTGCGGACGGCATAAAGCGCTAGCACGATTCCGTTTGCGATTGCCGCGATAAACCATCCAATAAACATGAATTGTGGTCCTGCGAATCCAATCATTCCGCTTACAAAGGTGATTACAAAGTAAAGTGCAGCAAAGATACCAGCGTTGATGAGATCTCTGGTGTTTAAACGTGCCGTCGACCCACTGGATGAGCTTGTACTCCGTGCGGGCGTAGAGGACTGTTGGGTCATCGTAAACCTCGATTCATGAACAGCTGGAAAGGAAAGGCTTACCTAATACAGATAGTGCTGTATATAAACTATTTCTAGTTTTGATCTGAAGATTCACCCTTAATGGGGGCGAATGTAGATAAGCGGACATCAAACCATCATTGGATTTGCTGGAGACGCTGCTTCCATCCCGAAGCGTGTATCGGCTTTTAGCACCACATACCCTGCGCTGGCCGCGAGTGCGGGCACGCTCATTGCAAGGATTCCGAAGCTTCCCAAGCCGGTTCGCGAGAACGCAAGCAAAGGTGTTTATAAGCAGTGGGATTACCTCGTTAAGGAAGGCGCAACTCCCGAAAGCCTTCTCCGCCTGATGAAGGGAGGGCGGGTGAACCTCGACAAGTTAGCGGGATATCGCCAGCGGCCGGGACATGTTGCAACCCCAGCTGTGGAGTTTATGAAAGATGGCCGCGCAGGCGAGGACTATCTCAAGCTCATGCTCGTGAAGAAACGACTCGTGAGGAAGAATATTGAGCCCTCAACCCAGGTCGTGCTGCGGACGTCGGAGTGCGTTGAGGTGTGCAACCGGGCGGTGCGGCGCGTGGATGTTTTCGCTGACGGAATTGCCCACGAATCGAAAGTGGGGCCGGTGGTGCTCACGGAGTCTATTAGAAGGCAAGTCGAATCTGATGCTTACCTCATAGAAACCGGACAGATCAAAGGAGCAACGTGGCACTTTTCCCCAGCGCCGTATCAAATCAATTGGGTCCGAGCGAGCCCCTTCTCGAATTGCTCGAGAGCAAAGGGATTAAGTACAGCATCGCCTTGCCTCGCTAAACCGGCCCGCTGCTGTCCGCTGCACACGGGGGCGCTCTTCGCTATTGTCGAGACGTATGAACATTCGTGCTGTGACAGAATCCGATATTCCAGGTGCGGCTGCCGTGTTGGCGGCGGCCTTTGCGAACGACCCGTCTTTCGCGCGGGTGGTCGGAAAGCTCGAGGACCCAGAGGAAGCGCTCGACGCGTTGTTTCGGGCGCAGCTGCGCACGCAGTATATTCCGCGCGGCGTGGCGGATATCTGTGAAGACGAGGACGGGGAGGTGCTCGGGGTAGCGCTCTGGGAGCGCCCGGGCACGACGTTTGGGGCGGGGTCGTATTTGCGGCTGGCGAGCGAATTGGCGCGCGTCTTTGGCACCGGATTGGTCAAGCTCGCGGTGAGCGAAGCACAAGCGGCGAAGTACCATCCAGAATTCCCGCACTGGTACCTCTATACGCTCGTGGTAGCGCCAGGAGCGCAAGGCCAAGGCATTGGTTCTCAGCTGCTGGAGCATGGATTGACGCGCGCAGGAGACGATGCGGTGTATCTGGAAGCCACGACGCAGGGGTCGGCGCGGCTGTATACGCGGTTGGGGTTTGTTCCGCTCGGGGAGATCCCCAGCAAGGACGCAGGCCCCAACGAGCTGGCCATGTGGAAGCCGCCGGTGGTCTAGCTCGCCATGACCTTGGTGCTCGCAATCGCCGCACTGAGACGCTCGTGATAGCCGTCCATGAGGCGACGCAGCCAGAGCCCCAGGATGAGCGCGGGGATGGTGAAGAGGACCAGCAGACCGAGTTCCCGCCACAAGTCGCCCTCATAGGAACCGGAGATGGCCGCGCGCAGCGCGCTGATGGCATGCGTCGCAGGCAGCCAGGGGCTAGCTTTCTGGAAGAACTCGGGCAGCAGCGGCAGGGGGTAGGAACCGCCGGCGCCAGAGACTTGGATGACGAGGAGGACGACGGCGATGGCCTTGCCCGCGTTGTCGAAAGTGACGACGAGGGCGTAGACAAGCATCATAAACACGAGTGCGATCACCCAGCCCACGACGATGAGTTGTATGGGGTGCTGTGGGGCGATCTCGACGAAGAAGATAAGGCCCGTCGTCACGAGCGTGGACTGGATAAGTGCGATAAGCGCCAAGGTGAGAAAGCGGCCGAGGAAGATGGCGTTGCGGCTCATCGCGGTCTCGCCGCGGCGGTAGGTGCGCTCCGCGTTGGCATAGATGAACACACATGCAATGAGCGCGCCCACCCACAAAGCGAGCGTGGTGTAGAACGGCGTCATCGCCGCGCCAAAGGACTTGACAGCGAAGACAGCTTCGCGGTCCAGCCCCAGGGGCGAGGCCAAGCGGGAGGCGGTGAGCCCCGGATCGTCGCCGACGACGCGCGCGAGCTTATCCAAGTCGCCCGTCTGGCGGGCGTCATCGAGCGCGGAATTGATGCGCTCGAACTCGGCCGACTGTGCGGCGAGTTTGTCCGCGAGCGCGCCTACTTCGTCACGCGAGGATTCCAGGCGAGAGGCCAGTGAGTCTGCACCCGCGGCATTCGCGCGGGCGGCATCGAGATCGGAACGCACCGTGGCGACGTCGTCGGCGACCGCCTTGATGGACTGTGACAGCTCAGCGACCTGTGGCTTGAGATCCGTGGTGTAACTCGTGCGGGCGTCTTCGACAGCGCGCGAGGCGCGATCCACGGCGTCGCGGGCGCGTTGCGCTGCGGCCGAGGTGTCCTGTGCACCGGTCTCGAGGGCGGTGGCGGTCGTGTCCAAAGAGTCGGCCATTGCGCGAGCCTGGGCGGCGGCGGTATCGAACTGCGTGGTGGGCAGGGCCAGGCCGGCAAGCGCGCCGCGCGCGGTGTCGAGACCTTCCGCCTGGGAACGGACTTGCTTGGCAAGGTCGTGTAGCTCATTCGGATTGAGCGCGTTGGTGCCCGTCGCGTCGTCGAGGCGGGCGCTTACCGTGCCGAGGCTGGAGGAAGCAGCGGTGAGTGCGGAAGAGAGGGCATCGGCAGACTCGCGCAGCGTCGCGTCGAGATTGACGGGAGAGGATGACTGCGTGGCGGGTGCGGTGGAATCACTCGTATTGGCGCGCGCGAGCAGCGAGTCCGCGCTCGTAGCCAGGGGAATCGCGCCATCGATGAGCCCGGTGAGCGAGCGGACGGTGGCGGACGCCGAGTTGAGGCGTCCGCTGGTGGCCTGCATGCGGGTTTGGATGGTGCTCAGGGCGGACTGCGTGTTGTCCTCGTTGAGGTAGTCATCGAGCGAGGAGAGCAGGCCCAGCCCGACGTCGGACAGGACCTCGGCGAAGCTTTCGTCAATATTATTCGTCACGCCGGTGGCGACCTTGGACGTAATGGATGAGCTTAGCGCGTTCTTCTTCTGGTTTGTATAGAGGTCGAGGCGGGTGGGCTCGGCGCCGTCGAGGTAGAAGGTGAGCATGTCGTCGCTGAAGGACTCGGGTAACACGATGGAGGCGTAATAGTCGCCGGACCTCGTGCCCTCCACGGCGTCGGCGCTGTCTGTGATGACCCAGTCCACGGAGTCGTTGCGCGCGAGCTGGGAAAGCACCTGGTCGCCCAGGTTGACGTTGAGCTTGCCCACATCGGTGACGTGGCCCTTGTCGTTACTGGCCACGGCGATACGGAGATTGCCCGTGTTGCCGAAGGGATCCCAGGAGGCCAAGACGTTGAACGTCGTAAAGATGAGCGGGATGATGAGCACGCCAAAGACGATGAGCGCCGTGATGGTGTTCGTGCGGATGGCGCGCAGGTCGTCGCGCAGGATGGTCAATGCGTTACGCATGGGTATCGCCCTCCGGTAGGGATTCGGCGCGCAGATGGCGGCGCAGTTCGTTCTCTGGCAGGCGCGCGAGGTCTTCGGCGCGGGCGAGGGATTGCTTGACGTATTTGAGCGTGAGGATGACGCCGAGGGCTACGAGAGTAACGAGGAGAGAAAGCCCGAAGTAGAGCGACTTGTTGCCAGCATCGAAGTGCGCGATGACGCCGAAGGCGACGATGAGAAGGAACCCCGTCGCGATGGTGATAGTGACGACCTGCGCGTAGTGCCCGCGCACGCCGCGCCAGCGCCCGCCCAAGCCCTCGGTAAACGCCGTGCGGTCCTGGAGAACCACGAGGAGGTCTGCCAGCTTGTAGCGCGAGCCTTGCGCGTGGATTTCCTCGTTCGTGATGAGGCCGCCCGCGGCGAGTTCCTCGTTCACCATCGTGTTGACGTGTGCAAGGCGGCGACGCAGGATGACGCCCGCGATAAAGGCGAGAAGCGCCATGCCGGCGAGCGCTGCGAGGTCGCGCCAATAATGCAGGCTGTAAAAGCCGCCCACGGTCTCGCGCATCATGGAAATGCCGTAGCTAACCGGCAACCACGGGTAGAGCTCGCGGAAGAAGCTGGGCGTCATCTCGATGGGATAGAGCCCGGACGCGCCGGGGATCTGGATGAAAGCGAGCACGACGGCGATGACGCGCCCGATGTGCCCGAACGTCGAGACGAGGAAGAAAATAATGGACAGATACGCCAGCGCGATGAGCGCGGCGGTCGCCACGTAGGCGGCGGGGGAGACGGTCTCGACGCCGAAGGCGAGGTTGCCCACGGAGACGATGAGAGCCTGCGCCACGGCCATGATGCCGAGGAAGAGGTACCGCGCCGTATAGGCCTGTCGCACCGTACGCGCCCCGTCGACCTCCGAGCGGTAGATGATGAGCAGCATGAACGCGCCAATCCACAGCGCGAGGTTGGTAAACAGCGAGCTCATGCCCGAGCCATAGTGCTCGACGGGAAAGACCGAGTGGCTATCGACCTGCGCCGGCGCGGCCAGGAAGCTCGACACAGCGACGGTATCGAGACCGCGCACGGTGGTGAGCGTTTTATCGTTGTTCGCATCCTGCGTGAGCGCCAGGATATCCGTACGCGCTGTACGCAGGGTCGACTCGATGTCGCCCAGGTCCGCATCAAAGGAGGCGAGCACCTGGTCCGCGCCCTGCAGCTGCTTTCCGATGCCCCCAATCAGCTCGCCAGCCTGCCCCACCAGCTCCTCCTGTGCATCAAGCCGCGCGCTCAGGCGCGCGGTGGTGGACTCAACTCCGGCGAGCGCCGCGTCGATGCGCGCCGTGCCAACCAACCCGCCTTGGGCATCTTTCGCCTGCGCGACCGCGTCGTCGAGGGCGCTCGTCGCGGTGTCGAGCTCGTCAAGGCCGCGTTGTGCGTCGCCGCGCAGCCGGTCGATGCTGTCCACGGTCGCCGCCGCTTGGTCATGCGTCGCCCGCAGATCGCCAGCGAATTGTCCAGGCACGATTTTGAGCAGCGCGCCAGTCTGGTCGCGCAGCGTCGTGGCCGCGCGGCTTGCAGCATCAAGGCCGCCTAGCGCCCCGCGCAGTTCGCCCGTGAGCGTGCCCACCGTGGCATTCGCAGCGGCCGTGCCGTCCGCGAGCGCCTCCGTGCCTTCGGCTCGCGCGTCGGTGAGGCTGCGGCCGGTCTCGCCTGCGGTCTCCCGAATGCCTGCGGAAAGGGAGTTGACGCGGGCGAGGGAGGAACGGGCATCGGCAAGCGTGGCGTTGACATCGCGCAGGGTCTGCTGAGTTTGCGCGACCTTGGGCTGGGCCGCGGCCAGTTCGTCGCGCACGCCGGCGAGGATGCCATGCGCATTCTCCAGCGAGTCCGCAGTCTCGCCGAAGTTGCCCGCCGCGCTGTTTCCCGCATCCGTGAGCTTCGTGTTCAGCTCTCCGCCCTTGTCGCGCAGCTCCGAAGTGACGGCCTCGGCGACGGACTCCTTAAAGGTCTGGCCAATGGTCTCCTCAAGCGTCGAGGCGCCCGTGTCCGTGATTTTGGGGGCCACCGCATTGAGCTTTTCGTTAACCTCGTAGTGCAGCGTGGGCTGGTGATACTCACCCTCGAAAAGGCTCACGAAGTCTTGGCTGAACTCGGCCGGGACCGTGACGGATGCGAAGACGTCGCCGCGACGCACGGCCTCGGCCGCCTGGTCCGCGTCCATGAATTGCCAGCCCAGTTTGTGGTTGTCGTGCAGCTTGTCCACGAGCTGTCCACCCACGTTGAGGTGGCCCGTAAGCTCCGAGTCCGCGCCGCGGTCCTCGTTGACCACGGCGACCTGGAGGTGTTCCGTATTTTTATAGGGATCCCAGAACGCGCGCACGTTGAACCACGAGTAGAGCGCCGGCGTGACAAGGACGCCGATGGCGATGATCCATACCGCAGGCGTGCGCCACACACGCGCGAGATCTCTGTGGACGATTGACCAGATTGTTGACACGGCGTAAACGATAGCACTTCCTCCGCTTAAGGCCTGTCTAGGATATGGGCAATGACGATGACGTTGCAGATCGCCGTAAAGTCCTAGGCAGTCTCATGTTTGCACAGATCTTAGGCGGTATCTGGCAGGGCGTGGATCGAAATCGGCCTCCTCATCGCGGTGGGTATGATGTTTGCGGTCGTGCGGCGACGCTAAAACGACAACGCCCGCCTTCGCCGTGGGGACGAAGGCGGGGCCGTGGGCGCCGCTAAGCGCTCGGCTCGTCGCGGAAGGCGACCTCCACGATGGCGCCAGCGAGCGGCAGGTGAATGAGGATGCGGTCGCAGCGCTTTCCCGCTGCCTCGAGAGCGGCGCGATACGTCGCCATCTGGCCCAGGTAGTGCTTCTTCACGAACTCCGCCGGTTTCTGGTTGCCCGGGTTGGACTTGTGGTCGATGAGCACGACCGTGTCGTCTCCGGTGTCGAGGAGCATATCGATCCAGCCCTCGGCGACCTGGCCGTCCGCGAGGTAGCGCATGGGTACCTCGGTGAGCCGCGGCGCATCCGGGTAGTTTTCCGTGAGCCACGCATCCCAGCGCCGACCGGCCTCGACCAAGTCTTTGGCCTCAATGGCGCTCACCCCCCAGCGGCCCAAGATGGCCTCAGCGTGCGCGAGCTGCGCCGCCTCGTCGAGCGCGGTGTAACTCGTGCCGAGGTAGGTGTGGATGGCGTCGCCGACCTTGTTCCAGTCCATCTCGCCGTGCTCGACCAGACGTGCACCCAGCGTTGCGACCACCGCGGTATCCGCTCGGTCCTCCCAGCCCGCCGAGGTCACCAGCGATGCCGCGAAGCGGGCCGCCTTGCGCTCGGCCGTGCGCGTGGACTCGCCGCGCCACTCGGGGAGCAAGCGCTGCTGCTCATTGCTTACCGGTGCGCCGGACTCGTCGTCTTCGCTATAGGTGCGGAAATCCGCGGGTAGGGTGACCGGCTCGGTCGTCGCCGAAGAAATGGCGATGGTGCCCTCTGCATCGTTAGTCGACAGCACAACATTGTTCTTATCGAGAGGATCATGGCTATCCAGCCGTTTCTCAGTGGCTACGAAAACGGTGTGTTCTTTGGAACGAGTGAGGGCAACGTAGGCGAGTCGTTTGTTTTCCTCTGCGGTGCGCTCCTCCCTTTTCTTCATCAGTGGTGTCTTGAGGAAGTGCTCCTTCGACGCCTTCTGAGCAGTGAGGGTGTAGGGCCAGAACATAACGTGACGGCCCTCCAAGGGCGCCTCCAGCGTAAAGGCGCCGCTGTCGGTAGGTTCCGTCCACACATCGGGAGGAAGCTTGTCATTGCTCTTCTTCAATCCCAAGATAACGGTGTGCCAGCCCAATCCCTTGGCGCCGTGCATCGTAGTGACAAAGACGCTTCCGGCTTCTTGGCTGGAACGTGCGACAACGCCCTTGCCGTTGGTTAGACGCTGCTCCGCGTCAAAGTTGCGTAAGAAGTCGGATACTGTGGCTGCCTTGCCAATTCCCTCGCGGTCTGATTCATATATTGTTGCTTGCTCAAGGAACCCCAGTAGCGTGTCGTAGCGGCCAGCTGGAGATGGCGAGCTGGCGATTCGCGCACGCAGATCCAGCGCGTCGATGAGCTCCGTAATCGCGCGCGACGGCGTGAGCTGCCCGATGTGCCGTGCAATCTCATTGACTGCGGCGAGCGAAGGATCGTCCGCCCAGGAGTTCTTCAGCTCCGTACGAGTCTTCCTGTCTGGAGCGGAGGCGAGTTCTTTAAACCACGTTGCGTGCGCAGCATGCTCTGGCATGAGTGTGATGAGCTCAAAGAGCGAAGCTCTGTCCGACCCATCGGAGCAGTAGCGCAGACCAGCAACGAGCAGCATCGCTTCGACTTCCTCGTCGACCGACACGTCTTTGCCAGTTGCAGGAATACCTGCCTGGCGGAGTTCGGCGAGGACTTTCTCGGCGTCTGCGTTGCTACGCACCAGGACAGCAATAGACTGCTTGGGATTTTCAGCGTGCAGCTCCTGAATGCCTTTGACGATGGGTACAGTGAGTTGGAGACCGACCTTGGCTTCCGCATTTGCGTTTCTCCACACGGAGATACGGCCTTCGTGGTCGATATTGCGGCGCCGCTCGCGACGGGCCTCATTGATCTTGAGCGTTACATTCGTTTGATCAGCAAAGGCACGTGAGAAATATTCGTTGGAGAGCTTAAGTGGAATACCGGAACTGCGCCATGACATTGAAAGAGAGTCTTGTTGTCCACCGCCTTCTTCAATGGCGTGTGCGGCAGTCTGCATGAGAATTGGATCGGCGCCGCGGAACCCGTAGATGGACTGTTTCGGGTCACCAACCCAACGCACGTCACCAACGAGTGCGCCAATCTTAAGGAAGATTGCTAACTGGAGCGGGCTCGTGTCCTGGAACTCGTCTACGACCATGACATCGAAGGACTCGCGAATCCATTCGCTCGCTTCGCCATGGGGATCTTGAAGTAGCTTAAGTGCGCGTGCTTCCTGGTCCGTAAAGTCAATGAGACCCGCCTCTCGCTTAGCCTCGGTATAGGCATTCACGCAGTCTCGTGCGGCTTCAAAGGCGATGCGGATGATATCGAAAGTGTCATCACGGAAGGTTTGGAGCTTCGTGATTTCTCCCATGCCGGTGGGAAATTCGTCTGCGAACGTGGTGGTAATCGGTCCAGTCACTTTAGGACCGCCGACTAGTTCACCAGCGGTGAGCTTGAGTGCTTCGCCCCAGCTGACGGCAGCGGGGTTGGCACTTAGCCGCTGGTAGATCTTTGTGCGTTTCGCATGATTCTTTTTGAGCGATGTGACGCTAGTTTTTCTTAGCTTTTCGTCACCTAGCCATTTTTCTTCGGTCGAATCGTCGTTGATGACCTCCATGAGGGAGTCATAAGCTTCCTTCGCACGGCCAACAATCTCCTCAATATCACCTGTCTCATTTCCTAAGTCGAAGTTATCGGCGAAGGCCTGTTGGGACTTGGATATGTGTTCCTCGAGGTCGTTTCGATCGTTGACATCGACGGCGTTAGCGCGTAGTGCTTGTGAGAGCTTCTTCACGGAGTCAGTCCACACACCTTGACCCTCAGTGAGGCCCCCATGAACAGTGCGGCGTCCCGCATAACCTACACGCTTGATCAGGTCACGATGGGCTTCCCAGTATGCTGCGAGTACTTCGTCGCATGCAGTGTCAAATGCTAGTTTTTCGGCATTCTCACTTAGCACAGCAAGCTCCGGCGAGATTTCATTGTGCAGTGCGAACCGACGCACGAGAGCATCAGTGATCGAGTTGACAGTGCCGACGAGAGCCGAGTCGATTTCTTGCGCAGCGACCACTTTTCCCTTCTCGACGAGCTTGACGCTGATGCGGCCAGCCAATTCGGCGGCGGCGTCCTTCGTAAAGGTCGTCGCGATGATGCGTGATGGATCCTTGCCCTCGTCGATGGCCTGAGCCAGGTCCTCAGTGATGCGGAAAGTTTTTCCCGAACCAGCGCTCGCCTGGACGAGAGTGTAATGGGAGTAATTGCCCGTGCTCATTTAGTAGTTTCCCTTCAATCCAGTCAAAACGTCATAGTCGCGGTAGGTGACTTCATCAGGGAAGAAGAACTCTTCGCCTAGTTCAGCCCGTACTTCCGCGGTCAATTTATCGAGCTTGGTTTCGGGGTCCCTGAGTCTTTGATGTGCCTCATCAACCACGGACCCCGCAGCGATGTCGGTGAGTCGTTTAGACAAAAGAAGGAGCGCACGGTTATAGAGCGCCTCAGTGGTTTCCTTATCTTTGCCATCGATGACGATGTGTTTGCGGAATTCCCAATATCCAGTGAAGTCAACGTTGGCGAATCCCACTGACCATGCATAAATCGCAAGCTGCAATGCTTCGTTCTTCTTAACGACGTCTTCGAACTTATTCTTAGACGTCGTGTACTTTGCGTCGAGGACCGAGCGACGTCCCGTTTTCGAATCACTCACGTCGATGTCACGCGAACCATTGAAAGACTCGATAGTCCACTTTCCTCCCGGCACGCCTTCCACGGTGACGTCGAGCGGGATGGAGAACTTGGCTTCGGCCGCGTCGAACTTCCAGCCTTTCTCAACGAGCTTGTCGCGGAACGAGAGGATCGAAAGCACACCGAGGGCGTGGAGTTCTTGTCGACGGGAAGCTTGGCCGGGTGCGTTGAGTTCCACAGCGACTTCACCAATCGCGCGTTCAAGAGCCGCAGAAACTGAATCCTCGGTCCACGTATTGTGGTCTATGGTTTGAAGCAGCTCCAAGGCCCTGTGGAACATGGTGCCGACCATGGCATTGCCTGTTGATGGCCCGCGACGACGGCCCTCGGAAATTCCGAGAGGCTTCGCCAAGATCCACTCCAACGGGCGTGCCAGCAACGTCGCCAATTGCGAGTAGGACATGTGAGTAGGAAGTAGCTGAGTCCCGGGGACAAAGTTCACCTGGGTGAGATCTGGCTGTGAGGGCCAGAGCTGCTTCTCAACAGGGGCGAGTGCGCCCTCAAGGAGGGGCGAAGCGCTTTTAAAGCGTTCGTCAAAGCTCTTGCCTGCCGCGACCTCTTTGGCGACGAGCTGCGCTAGGAGCTGATGTGGGCGAGTGCCTTTTTCTCCGACTACTTGCTTTTGAACGACAGCCACGAGTGAGCGCGCACTGCGCAGCGCCTTTAACTGCCCGCTGGTTCGAAGTCGAGTGATGTCTTTTAGCGACAGCACTCGGCCGTCGAATCCTTCATGCTCTTTCTGAGACCAGGTGTCAATTCCAGAGGCATTATCCGCGAGCGCTCCCCACCACAAAACGGTCGCGCCGGAACGAATATGCGCGGGATCGCCAATGACCTCGAAGTCGTGACTTGCGGCTGGTCGAATGCTCCAGGAGCCTACTCGCCGAGAGACCGCGTCGACGAGATGCTCGAGTTCCCGCTTCGAAATGGCGGAGTAATGAGACAGCATTTTTTCCAGCTGTTTGGCTGCAGTACTGAGTGCTTCGCCATGAGCATTCTGCGCAAACCACATGAGGGCTTCGCGCAATGTATCGATATTGATTTCATCCACGGGTGCGCGAAGCGCAAGGTATCTGTCGATGCCTTTAGCTACTGCCCTTGCCTCGCCCTCGAGCTCGGCTAGGGCTTTGTCCCAATGGTCGACGCTATAGCCGTAGTCGCGGCCGAGCGCCTTTAGAAGCGCTTTACTTGCGTCGGCGTTAAATAGTGCATGCCCGTCGATACGCATGAGCAGTAGGTCGATGATCTCGGGGACCGCGCCAGCGGTCGTCGCTGCAGTTACGAACGCGGAAAGAGCTTGGGCACCACCTCGATTTGAGGACTTGCCTACTGGTGCGAAGCCAGCACGCAGCAGTTCAGCATCAAGGAAGGGCGTGTCTGCAGTGACTAGTAGCTGCGGCACCACGCCAGCAGCACGTTCCTTGCGCAGTTCGCTCACGATGACGTCCGCAGCTTCGAAGTCGTTTTGTGCGGTAACGAAAACCTTCGAGGCGAGTGTTTCGCTTTGCTCTGGTTCCTCAACAACGATGTCGCCAAGTGATCTCAGAATGGATTTCCACACTGGGGGCAAAGCGTCGAGCTTGTCGCGCAGCACGATGCGTTCAATGCCGAGTTTAAGCCCCGGATTCTTGCCCAAAGCACGCGCGACGGCAGGAATGAGATCAGCTTCGCCGGCGATGGGCATGGGACGTTCAGCGGCCTTGAGCGCATCGACTCGTTGTGAGATGCCATCGGCGAGATCACGCGGGTCAATACCTGCAGTGACGAGTTCGTCACGCCAGGTAAGCAGTTGGTTGGCCACTGCCCATGCATCAACTTCGAAGGACGGACGAAGCCACGCTTGATCGTGCTTGAGAAGCTCAGCTAAGCGGTCGCGATAGGCGATGATGCGTTCCGGTTTGTCCAGAACCGGTATCGTCACGCCTAAGCGCGTGGCTAACACGCGGGCTAATCCCGCGGGCCCTACGGTCAATTCCCCGAGGCCTGAGGAGGGTGTCCAGGCCGCCCCGTCCAAGCCGAATCCGAATGTGATCTTCATAATGGCATGGTAAGTGCGTTCTGAGTTTTGTGCAGTTTAAATTGCAAGAATTTTCTTTCTAACCCAGCAAGGATAAGGCGTTGGCGATAGGCTAACGAACATGACTACAAGCTTGCGCGCCGGAACCAACTCGAGACTGCATTTTGGACTCTTTGGTGCTTCATTGAATTTGCCTGATTGCTATTCAGCTACCCAAGCTCCAGATTGGCGTGCGGTTCATTTCTCGGTGGCGCTGCCATTGCCCTATGTCGTTGACCAAGATCTTGGCGATGATTGGTTTCAGGGAAGATTCAACGGAATCAAGCGAATTGAAATTGGCCGAGAGTCCCAGCATGGTGCGCACCTTGAGCGCCCAAAGCTTCGCGACAACGAGGTATTTCGTTCAGAAACATATTACAAATACGCGCCGCACTCATTCCATAAGCAAGCAGGACATCAATTTCAGGCGCCGTTCCGTGACTCGGTGGGAGCGAATGTCGTTGATGGCCCGGCGGCAGGCCACCGGATCGACGATGAAAATACGAGGGCTCTGCGTGTTGATGCCTATAAGTACAAGTTTGCTCCGGATATTACGCGACTAGACGAAGAAGGTTGGATCCCGGATTTTGCGCCGCAGGCTCGTATTGAGCATCCTTCCTCAGAACCGGAAGACTCATTGGAATCCGTCTGGGGAAGTGAGCCAGCGCAGGGGGAGGGGCTGGATATTATCCGGCTTGATGATGACGAAGCGCACCCTTACAGCCAAGCACGTCTCTTGTGCTCCGAGCTCGTTACTTTTCAAGATCCTGAACATCATGTCTCGCATGACTCAAGCTCTGAGAATACCGCCACGACCTTCCTAATTCTGCACTTGGTGGTCGAGAATTGCTCGGCCGCAATGCTCGAAAAGGCCTCACAGTCGATCGCAAAGGTACGAAACCGCGTCAATATTGTGAAATCAGACGCCAAACGGTTAGTCATTCCTGAGAATAAGAAGATGCATGTTGTGCGCGGGACTCATGATAATGATTCGGAGCAGACTTATTCGATCAATCTGTTGAATTACTTTTTTGATCTTACGTTGTCAGTTTTGCCTGCCGCAGAGCGCGGACTGAAGATGGAAAAAGGAGGATACCTTCGCAGGGATAAGTGGCGGTTCAAGGAAGTAACGGACGCGAAGGATAAGGAATTAGAGTTATTACAAGAAGAGTCTGATAGGCGACAGCGTAGCGGCGATAAAGTTGCTCGATTTACGACCGTATGCGCCATTCCTGGTCGCGATATTGCGGAAGTTCCGATGTTGCTAGGAGGGGCTCCGGAAACTGATGAAGATTTGCCGGCGCATCAACGCGAAGATATTCGGCGAGAAATGTGCGAACGTGATGCGTTAGAAAACGGACATCGTTGGCTGCCATCCGATTTGTGGGGTTGGCAGTTGGCGCGTGGTGCCGACAGCTACCATATCGGACTTCCCGCACTCGAGGTTGCGCCGGAAAAGCTCGGCAGGATTGGACTCTATAAGAACTGGAATATTCATTCCTCTCCTGAAGGAATTGCAGTTGTGCGTCGCAGTGCAATTTCCAGAGAGGACCCGGCATTGTGGATGATTACGGGAACTCGTTTTATGGATCTGGCGCTTTTAGTGGCGAGAGCTGCAAAGTATCTTTCGTCCATCAGTAACCGACTTCGTGAGATGAAGTTCGAGGGACTCGATGGCGTGCATACAGAAACAATGAATCTGCAACAACTACGCGGCGCGAGTGACAAATTGCAGCGGCAATTGGACCGATTCCAAGACATCCAACGCGATTTTGTTGTCTTCCGTGATCAGCTGTGGTTTGAAACAGTCCCAGGACGTGAATTGTACACACGGGTGCTCAACGCAATTCAGGATTCAACGGGAGCGCGTCATCTGTATGACGATATCGCCGGTGAGCTTGATATTCGCAAAGAGGTGTACACGACCCGTTTCCAAACCCTGCGTCTGCAAATTGAAGGTGAGATGGGACGTCTGCAGGCTGACCGAGATGAGGAAGCCAAGCAACGCGATGCAGCTGCGAAGCAAAGAGAAATCGAAGACGATAAGCGACGAGAGGATGAACGCGAAGCTCGGGAACAAGAACGTGAGGCTGAACGTTTAGCCCGTGAAGAGGCGAAAGAAGAAGAGGAGAAGAAATATCGACGTGAATCCGAGGAGCGAAGTAAGGCTAACGAGACCTTGAACCAATCGTTGGCATTTGTCGCGGCGATTCTGGCCTTTCCTGCGCTGTTCGACATGATTCCTGGCTGGTCTGATGGAGGCAAGTTCGTGTTGACAGTAGTCGTGGTTGTGGCACTGATCGCCTTTTGGGCAATCCGAACATGGATGAAGTCTCACGCCAAATCAGATCTGGCAGACTCGGAGCCTCTCGACAAGTCCAAGTAACGACAAAAAGGCCTTGTTCCACCTCATGGTGGGACAAGGCCGTGTTTGCTCGAGGATTAGTGCTCGTCGTAGTGGTCGCCGTGTGCGGCGTGGCGGTGGCCATCGTGGATGTAGTCGACGTGGTCGCCGTGGGGGATGGCGACGTGGCCGCAGCCCTCGCCGTGGACGTGGCCAGCGTGGTCCTCAGCGGCGACGTGCTCGGAGGTCTCGCACTCGTCCCAGTGACCCTCGTGCAGGCGGTGGATGTGGCCCTCGTGGGCGTAGTCGGTGTGGTCGCCGTGCTGGAAAGCAACGTGGCCGCAGCCAGCGCCGTGGGTGTGGGTGTGAGCTTCGTGAACTGCATGAGTCATGACGTGACTCCTTATCTTTGGTGCGCCGAAGCGGCGTTGGGGCAGGAAAGGTGGGCGCCCTGCCTGCGTGTTTTCATTACGCTTTCAGTAAACCCCATTTTCATTCCGTTTTCAATTGCGGGGGAGCGAGATTAAGTGTGGCGTTTGTCACAGTTCAGGTGGGGGTGACAGCGAGACCATGTGTAGGCCATGCACTAGGGTCACAGGGGTGAAGATTTCTCGTCGCCTCAAGACCCTGTCCGTCTCCGCTGCTGCTGTTCTCGTCGGCACGCTAGGGGTCGCGCCGCTCGCCAACGCTGCGGCGCCCGCTATTGCCACGCAGGGCCACATCGTTCAAACCTCCGAAGGCACGACGTGCACCATCGGCTACGTCGAAGGCAACCGTGCGTGGACGGCCGCCCACTGTGGTGTCAACGGCCAGGCTGTCTACAACGAGTATGGCTCGCACATCGGTACGCTGCGCTACTTCCGTGAGGAGGGTGCGACCGGCCAGGATATTGCCTATATACAGTTTGCGGCGGGCACGGTCTCTGGTGGCAACCCGGTCTCGGGTGACGGTATCGGATTCAAGCCAGCGGATGGCAACGGCATTTGCGTTACTGGTCGCAACTCGCCGGAGAACTGCGGCACGGTCGTGCGGCGCCCCATGCAGACGGCGGGAATTTACTCGTCGACGGAGCTCTTCAAACAGCATGGTGACTCTGGCGCGGGCGCGTACGTGAAGGGTCAGCCGGGTGTGGTGGGTATCTACTCGGGTACCGCGACGTTTATCCAGGGCGGCAAGCGTCGTGCGTACGAAGACATTGCGTACTTCCCGTCGCCGCAGGAGCGCGCCGGGCTGCCGCAGGGCTACGTGCCGCGCAAGCCTGACCTCGTGCGCCGGGCCAACACGATCCTCGACGTTCCGGCGCTCTACTTCCGCGCGTACCTCGAGCCGGCGGAGGCCATCCTCGCGCTCATCATGGGCGGTTTCAGCCCGGCGGACTTCCGTGGCCTCATGGCAACGCTCGGCATTACTGGCGTGACGATTTAGGGCGGGCTGCATGGAGGCGCTCACCCCGCGTCTTATGCAGGCGCTTAACGTTGCCACGCGTGCCCACGATGGGCACTACCGCAAGGCGACGGATATTCCGTACGCCTCGCATCTTTTTGGCGTCATGTACCTGGCGAGCAAACAGGGGCTTTCGGCAGACGTGGAGGAAGACGTGCTCATCGCATGTTTGCTGCACGACACGCTGGAGGATGTCCCGGAGAAATACACGGCCGAGCAGATGGAAGCCGATTTCGGCCCGCGGGTGCTCGACATTGTGCTGGGCGTGACGAAGGATGACACGCTGGGGGACTGGCAGGAGCGCTCGGATGCGTACCTTGCGCACTTGCGTGAGGCCTCGTATGAGTCGGTTGTCGTGTCGGCGTGCGACAAGCTGCATAACTTGAGCTCCATCCTTGCTGACCATGAGGTCCTTGGGGACGAGCTGTGGCCGCGCTTCAACTCGGGTAAGGAGCGCCAGCAGTGGTGGTACCGCGCGGTGCTCGAGGTTGTCGAGCAGCGCGCACCGGAGCTGCCCTTGCTCGTGGAGTATCGCGCGAAGGTGGCGCGGCTCGCCGCGCTCTAAACACCGTTAGAGCAGCGCGCCGAGCCGCTGGGCGGCATCGGAAAGCAAGGTGGCGTATTTATCCGCAGGGGAGGGGCGGAAGCGCTCGGCCGAGCCGGAGATGGAGAGCACGGCCATGAGCGTGCCCGCGGCGTTGAGGACGGGCGCGGAGATGGAGGCGAGGCCGGCCTCGCGTTCCTCGATGGACTCGGAGTAGCCAAGCTCGCGGGCCTTATCGACGTCGGCTTGGCTATAGAGGGCATCGGGAATCTCAATGTCCTCAAACGCCGCGATAATGCGCGCCGCGGAACCGGAGTTCAGTGGCAGCTGGCGGCCGACCGGCACGACGTTGTGGAGGCCGTGCGAGGGTTCCTTGGACGCAATGCACGTACGTGTATCGCCGGTGTGCTGATACAGCTGGATGGATTCACCGGTGGTTTCGAGCAGCTGCTCCATGATGGGGGTAGCTGCCTCGATGAGGTGGTCGCGGTTACCGGGCAGGGCGGGGCCGGCGGTCCAGTGCCCGTCTGCGGTGCGCGTCAAAATACGGTGCGCCTCCAGTGCGGTGGCCAAACGGTGTGCGGTGGCGCGGGGCAGGCCCGTCTCTTCACACAGGTCGCTGAGCGATGAGGGGCGATTGGTGGCGGCCATCATGATGGCCACTGCTCGATCCAATACCTTAATTCCAGAAACTGCGCTATACTCTCCCATATAGTGAAATTTACGTCCCAATTAATGAGATTTCAAGTGGAGTGATTGAAATGTCGGAAAAGCTGACGCTCGCAGAGAAGGTATGGCGCGATCATATCGTGACCAAGGGTGAGAACGGCGCACCGGATCTCATCTATATCGACTTCCAGCTCCTGCACGAGGTAACCAGCCCTCAGGCCTTCGACGGCCTGCGCATGGCCGGTCGAAAGATGCGCCACCCCGAGCTTCACCTGGCCACCGAGGACCACAACGTCCCGACCATTGGGATTAAGACGGGCAACGTGCTCGAAATCAAGGACGAGACCTCCCGTACGCAGGTCTCCACGCTGCGCAAGAACTGTGAAGAGTTCGGCGTGCGCCTCCACTCGATGGGCGACGAGCAGCAGGGAATTGTCCACACTGTGGGACCGCAGCTGGGCATCACCCAGCCGGGCATGACCATCGTGTGCGGCGACTCGCACACCTCGACGCACGGTGCCTTCGGTTCCATCGCCATGGGTATCGGCACCTCCGAGGTCGAGCACGTCATGGCCACGCAGACGCTGTCACTCAAGCCGTTTAAGACGATGGCCATCGAGGTTTCCGGCGAGTTGGCCGAGGGGGTTTCCGCCAAGGACCTCATCCTGGCGATCATCGCCAAGATCGGCACCGGCGGTGGCCAGGGGCACATCATCGAGTACCGCGGCGAGGCCATTCGCAAGCTGTCCATGGAAGCCCGCATGACCATCTGCAACATGTCGATCGAGGCTGGCGCCCGTGCCGGCATGGTCGCTCCAGACGAGACGACCTTCGATTATGTCAAGGGCCGCGAGTTCGCCCCGCAGGGCGCCGACTGGGACGCCGCCGTCGAGTACTGGAAAACCCTGCCCACGGACGAGGGCGCGGAGTTTGACACCGTCGTCCACATCGACGGTTCCTCTTTGACGCCGTTCGTCACCTGGGGCACGAACCCCGGCCAGGGTGCCCCGCTTGCCGATGCCGTCCCGGACCCGGCGTCCGCACCCGACGACAACGCCAAGGCCGCCCTCGAGAAGGCGCTCACGTACATGGATCTGGTGCCGGGTACGCCACTGCGTGACATCAAGATCGACACGGTCTTCCTGGGCTCCTGCACCAACGCCCGTATTGAGGACCTCCGCGCAGCCGCTGGCGTGCTCAAGGGCCGTCACATCGCTCCGAACACCCGCATGCTGGTCGTCCCGTCCTCCGCGCTTGTCATGAAGCAGGCGGAGGAGGAAGGTCTCGATCGGATCTTCCGCGACTTCGGCGCCGAGTGGCGCACCGCCGGCTGTTCGATGTGCCTGGGTATGAACCCGGACCAGCTCAAGCCAGGCGAGCGCTCCGCGTCCACGTCGAACCGTAACTTCGAAGGCCGCCAGGGCCCGGGCGGCCGCACGCACCTCGTTTCGCCGCTCGTTGCGGCCGCGACCGCCGTGACTGGCCACCTGTCCTCGCCCGCTGATTTGCCCGCCGCCAACTAAAAGGAGAAAGCATCATGGAAAAGTTCGTTACCCACACCGGCACCGGCGTCCCGCTGCGCTACTCCGACGTCGACACGGACCAGATCATCCCGGCTGTCTACCTCAAGCGCGTCACGCGCAGCGGCTTCGACGATGGCCTCTTCGCGAACTGGCGAAAGGACGAGAACTTCATCCTCAACCAGGAACCCTTCAAGCACGGCTCCGTGCTCTTCGCTGGCCCGGACTTTGGTACCGGGTCCTCGCGTGAGCACGCCGTCTGGGCACTCAACGACTACGGCTTCAAGGCCGTGTTCTCGCCGCGCTTCGCGGACATCTTCCGCGGCAACTCCGGCAAGGCCGGCCTGCTCACCGGTATCATGAGCCAGGAAGACATCGAGCTTATCTGGAAGCAGCTGGAGGCCGGCGACACCGAGGTCACCGTCGACCTCGAGACCCGCACCGTCACCGTGGGCGGCAACGTCTACACCTTCGAAGTGGATGATTACGTCCGCTGGCGTCTCATGGAGGGCCTCGACGACATCGGATTGACCTTGCGCGACGAGCAGGCGATCACTGACTACGAGGCCACGCGCCCGGCGTTCAAGCCGGCGGTGCACTAGACACCGCCCGCCGTCGCGTAATATAGAGGACGGTCATGAACTGCGCCCCGTTTTCCTGACTGGGTTAATTCTAAATGGTTTGGGTCTTTGCAAGGGACTGGTTCCGATATTGCATCGGGGCCAGGTCCTTGAATTGTTCCTGCTGGCTGGTCGCGTTGTATTACGCTCAACATCGGGTCCCGCCGGCATAGGAAACATCCTTCCGTTACTTCGTGCCCTCCATCAAACCCGGGCTAGCTCAGCATACAGTGTGCGTGCCATGTAGACGCAAAAACTCTGTGTGAACAGTCTTTGCAGGTAGTCCATGAGAATCCTGTCGCGTATCTCCATTCAGCCCTGGCTGGTGCGAAGATAGGTAATATCCCCGCATAGCCCAGTGGTGCTGAGCGTGGCTTGTTGGTAGGGGTGTTGTGGAACGGTGGTAGGGCTGGATTCCGACTAGGCGGTAGGGCCGGGCAGCTGGCCTCGTCGGGGCCAGCTGCCGG
>NZ_KV796404.1:0-70011 GCF_001809185.1 Corynebacterium sp. HMSC072G08 | reverse complement strand
GGCAGCTGGCCTCGTCGGGGCCAGCTGCCGGGCCTCTAATCCGGTCGACTACTCGTTGGCGCCATGTGTGGCGCTTGCCAGGTGTTGGCACATGTCGTAGTCGCCGAGTTCGGTGCGCTGTCCGGCCTCAACACCGAAACACCAGTCGCCCAAGTGGCATAAACACGAAATTAACGAGTTTCCCGTCCACAAAACTTGACACAGCCCAAACGAGCTGAACTGCGTCTATGTAGTGTCTGGCGGCTTAGATGGAAAGTATGATTCCGGTGATCGGAAAGCATGCGCTGCGGGGACTGCAGCGGGGGTGATTTTCTTGTAGTCGACGGGCGTCCCAGTGAGTACGGGGCGTCCGCATCGACCACGAAAGGGGTCCGTTGATGTCAACGGATTACCGCGCGATCATGCTCGCGCTTTTACACGAGTAAACTTACGCCGCAATCTCTGCGCGACTGAGATGCTCATCGAAGACAATTCGCCAAGTCCGCTCGGTCTTGGATGTCCACGGCTTCAGTGTTGATGACGTTGCCGGCTTGTCCGACGGGCAACTGGAACCAAGCGCTAAACACTCGCAACAACCAGCTCAAATGTAAAGGTGGGACACAGCCAATTATGCGAAACCCGGGCTATCAGCTATGCCGTTTTGGAGGTAGGTTAGTAGTGCAGATTGAGGTTGACCTGGTTGGCGGCCACTTCATTGTTGATTATAAATCATAAAAGCCTTCCAAAGTGATTCAGTTCACTGTAGTATGTTGCTTGGGTCACAAAAGTGGCCAAGGTCAATTGAAGGAGGGAACGAATATGATTCCGCAGATGTCTGATATTGCGCAACAAATTCTTGAGGAAAATGTTGAGCCAGCTACCGAATCTCAGCTGGGGGATTTTGTCGACGAATACCGTATCCAGAATGCCGCGTGGGAGCACAAGAAGGATTTTTAATCTTTTACTTGTTTGTTTCCTGACGCTGGGCGGGCCCTCAGGGCCCGCCCAGCCCTTTGGATGGAGTTTGTATGCAGTACCTGATTGACCATGGCTTGAAACTTAATTTGACAGGAAAATCTCGCGACTTTCAAACGGCGTATCGCAATACGTTCGACTGTCGTGAAGAGGGATTGGGCGATTACATTCTTATTTTGACGCGCCACGACGATTCTGAAGTCGATCAGCTGTCCTTGTCTCTGGCCGCACTGGGAATCCCGATGGTGCGGTTAGATTCTGATGATGTCAAGGCTGTTACTACAACGGAGGTGTTTATGGATGGAACCATGTAATTGAATGGTTACCATGGACGTCCACGGTTGGTGTGGCGTAGGCACTTTGCACCAGAGGGGATACCAGTGTCGCAGGGGGTTGATCAACTAGAACGAATTTATGTTCAGAATCAGGTGGAAGCGCTAGGCGATACTTTGACTGAAGTGATCGAACGCTCGATAAACGGTGATACTACTGCTCGAACGCGGCTGAATCAGCTAAGGGTAGCACGGGAATGCGGATTTGAAGTCTTATCCAGTTGGATTGGGTTGCAACCTTCGACTCCACTTGGAGCAGCTATTGCAAAGCCAATCGGAACGCATTGGGTCGAATATCCTTCACATGAATTGACGGGAGTAATGCCCAAGGTTGTTGGTGACGGTTTCTGTGCCAATCTGGAGAAAGTACCAGTTCTGCTCCAAGAATACCTTGAGATCGAGTTTGAATTACGAGTCTTTGTTGCGGGTGAAAAAATGGTCGCAATTTCAATTTGGAACTGTGCTGATGCTAGATCCCTTTGGTTGGATAATTCGGGCCTCGAGATGCGGGAGGAAGAGTTAGATCCAAAATTGGAATCGCTTATACGAAACTATTGCGAACGAACCAAAACGGAACTTTGTGCTATCGATTTCGTTGTTAGTGATGGATACTATTATTTTTTAGAAGCCAATGTGCTTTTTGATTGGGTTTTTTATGAGCGTTTGATTGAGGCGAACGTGATCTCGGAGCTGTTTTTGCATTGGATAGCAAAGGAGTTTGCCCTTGTTAATTCCTAGCAACTTTGGTTTTTTGGTGCTTCGCTCGGACGGCTTTATCTGGGATGACCCATTATATAAAGTTCAAACTCCAATTTCGGTTGAGGATTTAGACTTGCTGCGGTCTTATCAAGAGGATCGCTTACTCGGGAAGCTGCCTGATGATTCAGCGCTTGGGTACAGAAAATACGAGAAATTGGTGAATCTTAATGTACTTGTGTTAGTGAATTCGGAGCGTTTTGCTGACGAGAGTAAAGTCATGGATTCTTGGGGCCAGTTGCCTAACCTGTTGAGGAACTACGTCGCTGCGAGCAGGGTTACTTCAGGGTCGGCGCGGATTTCAAAGCAAGCCCATGACTCAGCTTTGTACGAAGATGCTGAGTATTTTGGCATTCCTAAACATTGTTGGGAACTTTCAGACGAGTGGAGCTTGGAGACTGGCCCCGCTGTTTCGTTGAGTGAACCCTTCGGGAATAGGGAGCAAGAGATTCTTTCTCAAATTTCTAGACGGCGACGTTCGGAACGTTTTTTCAACGGCCCTTATGTTCTTAGCTGGGGCCAGTTGTCCACGATTCTTCGGTTCGCCGCGGGCTATCATGACATTCCCGGGATTGGTGGGGAACATGTTCATTTTGGCACGGTTTTTCGGAACGCTCCATCTGCCGGTGGTCGAGGTTCCACCGAGGTTTTTGTGAGGATTGGCCCAGGCATCGACATTGAACCCGGCTATTATCTTTACAATCCAAGACGTGATCAACTTATTTTTCAAGCCGAAATTGACACCCCGGAAGAATGGGAAGTGGCATTGTCGGGACAGAATTGGGTGACGGATGCGCCAGTGCATCTCATATTAGCTGGTGATCCACAACTAATTTCATGGAAGTATAAGTCTCTAAATGCGTTGAAGGGGCTTCTGCTAGACATCGGTCATGTTAGTCAGTTGGTTCTACTAATGGCTGAATGCCTCGGAGTCAGAACTCGTCCTGTTGGCTTATTCCTTGAAGATCGGTTAGAGAAGATTCTTTCTATTGAGCCATCGAGGTTTGTTTTTGGTGTGATAATTGCCTTGGGAAAACCTCATTCCAAAGTTTGATTAATTAGAGCAGTGACGGCTTCTGATTGGCCCAAATTTGGGTCTGTGAATTCCGCTTTCTTAGGAAAGGAATTATTTTTGAAAACTCTCGATTTCCGCCTCTACTGGCTTTCCGATGTCCTCGCCCAAATCACCGGCGTTGCGGCCGGACTCGCGGTCCCGCTTGTCGTGTTTCGGCACACGCAGGACATGGTGGCCACGGGCATCGTGAGCACGGCCTCCGGCATCGCGTCGATGGCGGGCGCCATCGTGGGCGGGACGATCGCCGATAAGTACGCGCGCAAGCCGGTCATCATTGGCTCGAATCTCCTCGCCGGCTTTCTCGCATTCGGACTCGCGTGGACGGCGCTGCCGGGGAATTTTAGCGTCGGGCTTTTTGGCACGCTGCTGTGCGCCTTCATGTTCTGCTATTCCATCGGCCAGGCCTGCGCGGATCCGTCTCTGCCACAGCTTGTCGCCGAGGAGGATATTGCTGCGGCGCAGGGCTTCATCCAAGCTCGTATGCAATTCGCTGGGCTCATTGGCCCTCTCCTCGGCGGCGTGCTCATCGACGTTGGGGAGTGGGTGCCATTCGCGGCGGCGGGCACGGGCTGCCTCGTCGCGGGAGCGTGCTTCCTCTTCATCCGCGCCGACCTTAACCCCGAGTCGCGCGCCACGGAGAATTTCTTTGCCGCGACCGCGAAAGGTTTTGCCATCGTGGGCGCAAGCCCCGTGCTGCGATCGCTCATTACCATGCAGGTCTTCGCCAACGCGGCGCTCAGCGGCGCACTCTTCTTAGCCGTCGTGTCGCTTGAAAATGCCGGATTCACCGGCGTGGTCATCGGCATCGCGCGCTCGGCCATCGGTGTCATCGGCATCCTCGGCGCGCTGGCCACGCGCTTTATTCAGCGGACCTTAGCTTTCCGCACCCTCATGCTCGTCAACACGGGCTTCCTCGCCGCGGCGTTGGCGTGTGCGGCGCTCGTGCATGATTCGCTCGCCGTCGTCGTCCCGCTGGGCATCGCGGTGCTCTTCGCGCCGGCGGCGGGCGCAGTCATCTACGCCAAGCTCGTCGAGCTTATCGACGAACACGCCTTCGGCCGCGTGACCACCATCCAGTCGACGACGGTGACCACGCTCAGCGGTGTGTGGAACACCCCGCTCGGGTACATCACGAGCGCGTGGTCCTTCCTTGCCGGCTTCTGGGCCTGCGCGGGGCTCGCGGTGCTGGGCTTTGCCACCACCTTCTTGTTCAACTCGGCGGTGGCGCGCAGCGAGACTCGTTAACGCACCGGCAGCGGACTCGGCAGGTAGTCAGCGCCCGTGAGCTCGCCCTCGTTGACGGAGAGCACCCACACGGAGGCCTTCTTCGCCTTGAGGTCGTCGAGGGCGTCCTGCATGAACTTAGGGTTGAGCTTGCGGATGACCGCGGGGATGGTCTCGCCCTGGCTTACGACCACGGAGACACCGCCGCGGTCGATGATCTTCTCGAAGGCCTTGAACGCGGCCTTCTTATCGTCGAGCCAGGCCTCGTCGCCGAGGAGCACGTCGCGGTGGATAGGCAGGTTAAGCTCGGCCGCGAGTGGTGCGGCGGTCTGCTCGCAACGGTCGGGCTTCGCGGAGTAGATGGCGGTGGGGTGGTAGGGCAGCAGCATGGGCACGAGCATCTCGGCCTGGCGGCGGCCTTTCTTATCCAACGGGCGCAAGTTATCGTCGCCGTGCCACTTGCTGCGCTCGTGGGCGCGAGCGTGGCGCACGTAGAGGATGCGCGTGGTCGGCGCGTGCTTCAAACGCTTCTCCGCCTTGTCGAGCACCTGCGTGTCCACCTCGTAGGTGAGCAGCTCGCGGGCTTCCTTGAAGGAGAGCCAGCGGATCTCGTCGACCTCGTCGTTCTTTTCGAACTCGCCGCCGATTACTTGGCCCATCCAGTAGTAGACGACCTTCGTACGGCCCTGCACCGGGTAGGTCACCTTGCCGATGAGCTTGCCCAGCTTGACTTCATAGCCGGTTTCTTCCCAGATTTCGCGCGCGGCGGTGGCGGTGAGGGACTCGCCCGGGTCGACCTTGCCCTTGGCCAGGGACCAGTCGTCGTAGTGCGGGCGGTGAATGACGGCGACTTCCGCGTTGTCGCGCTCGCCGCGCCAGAGCACCGCGCCGGCGGCGAGTGTCGTGCGCTTGAACTCGGCGGCGGGGTCGCGGGGAACGGCCTGGTAGCGGCCAGTGATGAGCATCTCCGAGGCCAGGTCCTTGTCGTCTTCGTGCATCTTCTTTTCAGAGACCATGCCCGTTGCTCCTCCACTAGGGTTGGGTAAATCTTTTAGCGTCTAACGCCTTCTATTTTTACTCACGCCCGGCGCGCACGCAGAACTGCCCCGCCCACGTGTCCTAGGATATGAGGGCAACGTACGTACAATGAGAGGGGAAACAATGGTCAACGTCGCGGTCATGGGCGCCGGTTCCTGGGGCACCACGCTGGCGAAGGTCTTCGCTGACGCCGGCAATGAGGTGCGCCTGTGGGTTCGCCGCCCCGAGCTCGCGGAGACCATCGCGACCACCCGCCGCAACGCGGACTACCTGCCGGACGTAGAGCTTCCGGCCGGCGTGACCCCGCTTACCGATGCCGCCGCGGCGCTCAGCGCCGCCGACGTCGTAGTCTTTGGCATTCCCTCTCAGTCCCTGCGTCCCAACCTTGAGGCGTGGGCCCCGCTCCTGCCGGAGGATGCGACACTCGTGTCCATCTCCAAGGGCGTGGAAACCGCGACCCTGAAAAGGATGAGCGAAGTCATCGTGGACGCGACGGGTGCACGGACAAGCCGGGTGGCCGTCTTGTCCGGGCCGAACCTGGCGAAGGAAATCGCGCAGGAGCAACCCGCCGCGACCGTCATCGCGTGCACGGACGAGGAGCGCGCGAAAGCCGTGCAGGAGGCCATCGCGACGTGGTACCTGCGCCCGTATACGAATACGGACGTCGTGGGCGCGGAGGTGGGCGGCGCGTGTAAGAACGTTATCGCGCTGGCGTGCGGTATGGCCACCGGCCGGGGGCTAGGCACCAATACGCTGGCGACGCTTATTACGCGAGGCCTGGCGGAAATCACGCGCCTGGGCGTCCAACTCGGCGCGGACCCGCGCACCTTCGCGGGACTCGCGGGCCTGGGCGACCTGGTCGCGACGTGCTCCTCGGAGCTGTCGCGTAACCGCACCTTCGGCTTCCGCCTGGGCCAGGGCGGCACGCTGGAGGAAGCCAAGGCCGCGACCAACGGCCAGGTCGCGGAAGGCGTGACCTCGTCCGAGTCCATTTTCCGGCTGGCGCAGGCCGTCGGCGTGGAGATGCCCATCACGCAGGCGGTCTATGGCGTGTGCCACCGCGGCGTGCCCGTATCCGACATGGTCGTGGCCCTCATGGGTCGCACCACGAAGCCGGAGTAAGATTCCACCCCATGACGAATAAGACCCGCGTCGCCGTTGTCTATGGCGGCCGCAGCACCGAACACTCCATCTCCTGCGTCTCTGCCGGCGCCATCATGGCGAACCTGGATCCGGAGCTCTACGACGTCGTGCCGGTGGGCATCACCCGTTCCGGCGCGTGGACCCCGGGTTCGCGCGAGGGCCTGAAGATTGAGGGCGAGACGCTGCCCGAGGTCGTCATGGGCGATGAGCTTACGCTCTCGCTCAACCCGGCGACGCGCGGCCAGATCCACAACGTGACGACCGGCGAGCTCTATGCCACCGTCGACGTCGTCTTCCCGGTTCTCCACGGCCCCTACGGCGAGGACGGCACCGTCCAGGGCCTGCTTGAGCTCACCGGCCTGCCCTATGTCGGCCCGGGCGTGCTCGCCTCCGCGGCCGGCATGGACAAGGAGTTCACGAAGAAGCTCGCCGTCGCCGAGGGCCTGCCCGCCACCCCCGAGGTCATCCTGCGTCGCGGCCGCTCCGAGCTTACCGAGGCCGAGAAAGCCACCCTCGGCCTGCCGGTCTTCGTCAAGCCCGCGCGCGGCGGCTCGTCCATCGGCATCTCCAAGGTCTCGGACTGGTCCGAGCTGCCCGCCGCCGTGCAACTCGCCTACGACAACGACACGCAGGGCGACCCCAAGGTCATCGTCGAGGCCGAAATCGTCGGCTCCGAGGTCGAGGTGGGTGTTCTCGAATACCCGGACGGCTCCCTGCGCGCGTCCGTGCCGGCGAAGCTCAACGGCATCGAGGACTCGGACGAGGGCTTCTACGGTTTTGAGACAAAGTACCTCGACGATGTGGTCTCCGCGCAGATTCCCGCTGACTTTGAGCCTGCGATCATCCAGCAGCTCCAGGAGCTCGCCGTCGCGACCTTCCGCGCCTGCGACTGCAAGGGCCTGTCCCGCGTCGACTTCTTCGTTACGGAGGACGGTCCGGTGCTCAACGAGATCAACACCATGCCGGGCTTTACCCCGATTTCCATGTACCCGCAGGTCTTCGCCGCGGTGGACGTGGATTACCCGACGCTGCTGCACACCCTCGTGCAAACGGCGCTTGCGCACGCGTGATGACATTTGTCATCTCGAAGTGATGACGTAACGCTCTGTTGAGCTTGCCCGCGCGCGGCGATGATAGTCAGCATGAACATCATCGACGTCCGCGGGCTTTCGCGTACTTATAAGAAATTCACGGCAGTAGACAGCATAAACTTTTCCGTCGCACCGGGTGAGTGCTACGGACTGCTTGGCACCAACGGCGCGGGCAAGACCTCGACGCTCGAGGTTCTCGAAGGGCTAGCTGCCCCTTCTGCTGGCACCGTCGAGGTCCTCGGCGGCGACCCGCGTCGCGACCGCGTCACACTACGCCCGCGCATGGGCATCATGCTTCAGCGTGGCGGCCTGCCCAGCGGGCTCACGGTCCGCGAGACCATGAAGCTATGGGCGGGCACCTGCTCCAACCCCCAGCCTGCCGATGCCGTCTTGGACCAGGTTGACCTCCTCCATAAGGCCGACACGAAGGTCGGGGCGCTCTCCGGCGGCGAGCAGCGCCGCCTGGATCTCGCGTGCGCCCTGCTCGGCGGGTCTGAGCTTATCTTCCTCGACGAGCCGACCACAGGTCTTGACCCAGAGTCGCGCCGCAACGTCTGGCGCCTGCTGCGTGAGCTCAAGGAATCCGGCGTGACGATGGTTCTCACCACGCACTACCTCGAGGAGGCCGAGTACCTCTGCGACCGCCTGTGCATCTTGCACCGGGGCCGCATCGAGCTCGAGGGCACGCTCGCGGAGCTCGTCGAGACGCGCGCGTCTGAAATCGTCCTCGAGCCGGCCCTCGTGCCGGAGACCCACGCCAGCCAAGCGATCTACGAAGGGGACCGCGTCATCGTCCACACGAACAACCTGGTGACCGATACCCACGGGATCCTTGCCTGGGCACAGGACAATGGCGTGACCTACACGCATTTTGCTGCCCGCCCCGCCACCTTGGAAGACGTCTTCCTCTCTATCGCCGAAGGAGTGAAGTAGATGACCACCCTCATCTCGCCCCGCCGTGCCGTCGCCTTGTCCCGCGCAGAATCCACGCTGTTCCTTCGCAATCCCACGCTCATGGTCATGGCCCTGTTCATGCCCCCATCCATGGCGCTTATCATGTACGGCATTTATGACAGCCAAACCGGAATTGAGCCGCGGTTGGCGGCCGGGTTCGCCTCCGAGATTTTTGTCCTGGCCGCGCTCATGTTCGTGCAGTTCTACTCGGTGCTCTCCGCCATCACGGCCCGGCGCGATGAGGGCGTGCTCAAGCGCCTGCGCACCGGCGAGGCCACCGATGCCGAGATTCTCTCCGCCGTCGCCGTGCCCGGCGCGCTGATTACCATCGTGAGCACCCTGGTCGTATCAGTAGTGCTCAGCGGACTCGCTGGTGGCACGCCTACCGATGTCTTGCGGCTGGTGCTTGCCGTTGGCTTTGGACTTGCGCTCTCGACCGCATTCGCTTTCGTCACCTCCATCTACACCCGCAGCGTTGAGTCCGCACAGGTGACCTCACTGCCGGTTATGGCCATGGCGATGCTCTCCCAGTCCGGCATTCGCGAGATGATGCCCGAGCGCCTCCGTGAACTTGTTGACTACACGCCGTTCGCCGTGATTTCTGACTTCTCGCTGTCCTCCTGGACTACGGAGCCGGTCGGCATGGGGGTAATCCAGGGCGTGCTCATTCTGCTGGTGTGGACCCTCGCCCTGGGGTACTGGGCCTATTCCTGCATGCGCTGGGACTCCCACCGCTAAAGTATCCAGACGTGAACTTCTTACCGGCCCCGGGAGCGCCGCGCTTTGTGTGGTGGTCCCGTTTGGGGCTGCACATGATCAATGCTGTGCTCGTGGTAGTCGGTGCCAGGAACTGGGGAAGCCTCACCACGCTCCCCGGTGCGGGAGCAGTCGCCGCGTTGGTCTGCACCGCGGCCACCGCCACCGTCGTCATTGAGCGCCTGCCCGAATACAACCTTGCTCCACGCCGCCCGGTCGACGCGTGGCTGCATCTTAATTACTACGGCGGCCTAGGGATCGTCGCAGGTTGCCTTGCCGTGGTCACGGTCGGCCCAGCGGAGTGGGCGCAGGCCGCCGCGGGCACGGCCGTGATTGTTGCCTCGATTATTGCCGGTTCTTCGCTGCCGCGCTTTCCGGCGGCGTGGCTCCACGCCGTGGTGCTCACCGTCATTATGTGGCTGTTCCTGGGCTCTGCCCTCGCGGCGCCTCTGTTGATTCTGCCCGCGCTGTGCTACGCCTCCGCCGTGCTTACCCTGTGGTACGTGGGCAGCCTCAAGACCTCGGAGCGCGCCCGGCACCTCGAAGCCGCGCTCAAGGTCAGCGACGAGCGCTTGCGGTTTGCCCAGGAGCTGCATGACACGCTGGGGCAGAACCTCGCCGCGCTGTCTATCAAAGCGGAGCTGGCCCGTGCACTCGTCCGCCGCGGCGACCCACGTCTCGACGAGGAGCTGGAAGAAATCCAGCGCCTCACCAAAGTCTCCATGACGGATATGCGCGCCGTCGTCGATGGCTACCGCCGTGCCTCGCTCGACACGGAGCTAGCAGGTGCCCGCCAACTGCTCGAGGCCGCTGACATTCGCGTCGCGGTTACTGGCGAGATCGCAGACGTCCCGCCGCAGCACCGCGAGCGCGCCGGATGGTTCGTGCGCGAGGCCGCGACAAACGTGCTCAAGCACGCCCGAGCCACGTACGTTGACATCGAAGTACAGCCCAACGCCATCAGCCTGCGCAACGATGGTGCCCACGGGGAGGCTGGCGAAGAAGCCGGGCTGGCCGCCCTGCGCCGCCGCGGCACGGATATCCACACCCATCACGCTAACGAGACCTTCACGGTCGAAATGAGGTTCCATGATTAAGGTCGCCATTGCGGACGACGAAGCGCTCGTCGCGCAATCCCTGGCCACGCTGCTCGGGCTCGAAGACGACATCGAGGTCGTTCGCACCGCCTGCTCGGGTCGCGAGCTCATCGATTGGTGCGCGGTGCACCCCATCGATGTGGCGGTCCTCGACTTGCAGATGCCCGGTCTCGACGGAATTGATACGGCCGCCCAGCTGTCCGATGCCGCCGTCCTCATCGTTACCTCCCATCCGCGCCCGCAGGCGCTTAAGAGGGCCCTAGCCGCAAACGTACTGGGATTCGTGCCCAAGACATCCTCGGCCGAACAGTTCGCTCTAGCGATCCGGACGGTCGCGCAGGGAAAGCGATTCCTCGACCCGGAAGTCGCGGCGCTGGCAATCTCGGCAGGCGAGTCACCGCTCACCGACAGTGAGGCGCGTGTCCTCGACGCCGCGGGTACGGGTGCCTCGGTCGCAGACATCGCCGCGCAGGTTTGTTTGGCGGCGGGCACGACGCGCAACTACCTTTCCTCGGCGATGGCAAAGACGGGCGCGCAGAACCGCTTCGAGGCTTATACCGTCGCCCGCGAGCGCGGCTGGATTTAGTTCGCGACCTGCTTCGTGGACTTTGTCAACGCGTCGCTGATGTCCACCAAGGCATCTGCGGCGACGTCCTGCGGCACGGACAACGCCACGTTGACGTCGCGGCCCAACGCGAACCACGTTGAGGCGGTCGTGCCGCCGGCCAGCGTCGTGTCCTCGAACCACGGCACGTCGTTGACCTGCTGGAGCTGCGCGCCAGCCTGGTAGCCGGGGGCGTCCTCGACGCCGCAGCGTAGCTCGATGGGCTCGCGGCCGTCCGCGGTCCAGACAAGCGTGTTCTTCGCGGTGCCCTCGGGCAGCTGGTCGAGGCGCGTGTAGTCGCCGAGCTCGCGCGGGGCGGCCTTGAGGAAGGCGGCGCATTCGCCGGGGCCAGTCTTCAGCGAGGCGAGGGCCGCGGGGAAGCGTTCCGGGGCATCACCGGTGAGCGCGCCGAGGTCAAGCCCCGTGGGCTCCTGGTCGTCGAAGGTCGTCACAGCGACGACGGGGGAGCGGTCCGCCGTGTACCACGAGGTGAGGTTCGAGCCCGGCGTCATGTCGCGGACCTTGAGCCACGTCGTGCCATCCACGTCAGTGGTGTGCGCGTACGGGGTGTACTGATAAGGCATGGGCACGCCGCAGCGCAGCGTCACCGCCTCGCCGGAGTTCGTGGACCATGCAGCCACGCCCTCGGGCACGGGGTCGGCGACGCTCGCGCGCGGGTGCCCCATGAACTTCTCGGGCAGCGCGTCGATAAGGGCGGCGCACTCCGCGGAGCCAGACTCGGGCGAGTCGACTGGCGACATGGCGACGGGGGCGCGTTCGATATTCTCGAAGACATACTTCGAGCCAAAGATGACTCCAAAGATCAGCGCCAGCGCGAGTGCAAGAGAAACGTAGATGGCGGTGCGGTTAAATAGTGGGGTCATACCCCATGAGTCTAGAGACGAAAGAAGAACGCGTGAAACTCACCCCGACGCTGGCGGAAATTGGTGAAAAGCGGGTCATCGAGGCGATCACCTCGGTAGCACCAAGCTCCATCAATGGCGATGACGCGGCAGTCCTCCACACGCCCGTTCCCAACCGTCGCACGGTGGCGACCACGGACCTCCTCGTCGAGGGACGCCACTTCCGGCTCGACTGGTCCACGCCGGAAGAAGTGGGCCACAAGGCCATTGTCCAGAACTTCGCAGACATCGAGGCCATGGGCGCGCGTCCGGCCGCAGCCCTCCTCGGCCTTGCCGCGCCTGCCGACACGCCCATTTCCATCGTCCAAGGCATCGCGCGCGGCATCGCGGAGGCGTCCTCGCACTACAACACGGAGCTCGTGGGTGGCGACGTCACCCAGGCCGGCGAGCTCGTCGTGTCCATTACCGCCATCGGCGCGCTGGGCGGCGACCGCCAGGCGCTCACGCTCGACCGCGCGCGCCCCGGCCAACAGGTCGTCGCGCACGGCAAGATTGGTTGGTCCGCTGCCGGCCTCGCGCTGCTCGAGCGCTTCGGCCGTGCGCTGTCCGAAGAGCATTCCGAGCTCTGGCCGCTCATCGACGCCCACTGCGCGCCGTGGATTACCCCCGGCCGCGGCCAAGTCGCCCGCGCCACCGGGGTGACGGCGATGACCGATAACTCGGATGGCCTCATCCCGGACCTCAGCACCATCGCCGCGCGCTCCGGGGTAAGCATCGACCTCTTCGCCGACGCCATCAAGCCGGATCCTCTGCTCGTTCAGGCCGGCGCGCTGCTGGGCCGCGACCCGCTCGAGTGGGTCCACGCCGGCGGCGAGGATCACACGCTGCTCGCCACGACGGCCAAGCCGGCCCCCAGCGGCTTTCGCGTCATCGGCGAGGTCGTGCGCGGCGAGAGTGTGACCGTCGACGGCCGACCGTCCCCCTATACGAAAGGCTGGGCCTCCTTCTAATGCACCCCACCTGGGAAAATATCCTTCACGACGTCCCGCGCCCCCACATCGACGGCGAGTTCCTGCCGCCCGCAGCTGACGTCTACCGCGCCTTCGACATGCCGCAGCCCGACGTCAAGGTGCTCATCGTCGGCCAGGACCCGTATCCCACGCCCGGCCACGCCATGGGTCTGGCATTCTCCACCGCAGCAGGCGTGAAACCCCCGCGCTCGCTCGTCAACATCTATAAGGAACTCTACGACGACCTCGGCATCGACGCGCCGCACGACGGGGATCTGACGAAGTGGACCGAGCAAGGCGTCCTGCTGCTCAACCGCGTGCTCACCACCGCGCCGGGTCAGGCGGGCGCGCACCGTCGCCAGGGCTGGGAGGCCGTGACCGAGGCCGCCATCCGCTCGCTCAACCGGAAGCCCATGGTCGCCATCCTCTGGGGCAAAGACGCCCAAGCCTGCGCGCGGTTTATCCCGGATGTCCCGCGCATCGAGTCGCCGCACCCGTCGCCGCTGTCCGCGCGCCGGGGCTTTTTCGGCTCACGGCCGTTCTCCCGTGCGAATCAACTTCTGGCGGACCAAGGTGCCGCCCCCGTGGACTGGCGCTTGTAAGATACGTGACTATGTCTCAACCGGAATCCTTAGACGCGGACGGCCTCTACCACTGGGCGCAGCGCGCCGTGGCGGAGCTCGCCCGGCACCGCGCCGATATCAACGCACTCAACGTGTTTCCGGTCCCGGACGCTGACACCGGCTCCAATATGGCGCACACCATGGAGGCTGCGCTCGCGCAGGCCGACCGTGGCGGTGACGTCGCCGAGGCCCTCGCCGTCGGCTCCGTGCGTGGCGCCCGCGGCAACTCCGGCATGGTCTTGTCCCAGGTCCTGCGCGCGCTCGCAGACTCCACCACGGACTCCCGCGTGGACGCCGCCGCGCTTGCCGATGCCCTCTCGCTCGCCGTCGAGCTCGTCGACCGCGCCATCGCCGACCCTGTCGAAGGCACCATCGTCACCGTCTTGCGCGCGGCCGCCGCTGCTGCCGATGCCGCCCTCGCCGAGGGCATAGCTCTCTACCCGCTGCTCCAGCGCGTGCTCGCCGCGGCACAGGAAGCCCTCGATGCGACGCCGTCCCAGCTGCCTGCCCTGCGCGAGGCGGGCGTCGTCGATGCCGGCGGCGCGGGCCTGCTCGTGCTGCTCGATGCGCTGCGCGCGGAGCTCGACGGCGCGCAGCTCACCGAGGCCGCCGTACCCGCCGAGTCCACCGGCGAGCTCGAAGTCATCTTCTACTTCGAAGGCGACGTCGACGCGCTCACGGCCGACATCGCGCCGCGGGGCAATTCGCTCGTCGTCGCCCGCGATGGCGAGCGCGCCGCCCGCGTGCACATTCATACGACCGAGGCCGGACCGCTCGTCGAACTCGCGTTTGCGCGCGGCGCCGTGTCGAACCTGCGCCTGGAGGCGCTGCCGGGCGTGCCGGAGGGGGCATCGGAAAGCGTGGGGCGCACGGTGTGGGCTGCGGCTCCGGCCGGTCCCTTGGCCGAGCTCTTCGCGGGCGCGGGCGCAGAGGTCGTTGAACCCGGCCGCGCCGTCGAGGCGAACCCCGGCGATATCTTCCTGGTCAACGGCTCGAAGGGCGACGCCGGGGAAGCGCGCGTCGTGCCCACAGATTCCTACGTCGCGGGCATCGCGGCGCTGTCGGTCTACGATCCCACGAACGCGGACACCGATGCCGTGGTGTCGACCATGCGCGATGCGGCGCGGTCCATGCGGGTCGTGCGCCCGGCGGCGGTGACCTTTGATGCGCTCGTCGTGGCGACGCGCCGTCTGCTCGCCGAGGGCGGGGAACAGGTGACGATCCTCTCCGCGCGCGCCGTGGACGCGACGGCGCTAACATCGAAGCTCGGGGTGGAAGTCATGGCGCTCACGGCCCCGGGGATCGAAACGGAAATCGGAGTGGAGTAGGCACATGTTGGGGTGGCGTGACGACCGGCCGTTGGCAGACGTCTTGCCTGCGGAGGCCGTAAAAACCCTGCGGAAGTCCTTTAAGTTTTCCACGTGTGGCGACCTGCTCGCGCACTATCCGCGCACATACCTGCGCGGCTCGACGGATGTCGGGGCCGGCGGGGCCATCGAGGGCGAGTACGTCACCGTCACCGCGTCCGTCGTCAACGTCACTCAGTCCGAGACGCGCACGGGCAAGCGGGTTATCAACGTGGCGCTCGACAACGGCTTCCAGGCCGCGTTCTTCGGCCAAATGTGGGTCTTCCGCGTGCTGCGGCCGGGCGCGCGCGTGATCATCGCCGGCAAGCTGAAATTTTTCCGGCATACGCCGCAGTTGCAGAACCCCAAGTTCATGCTGCTGGGCAAGGATGCGAAGAAGGCCCAGGGGACGAAGGAGTTTCGGGAGCTGGCGATGTTCGGCTCGCTCGCCGAGCTGCTCGCGGACCGGCCGTGGATTCCCATCTACCCGGCGACGGACAAGGTGAGCTCGTGGTTCCTGCTCGGTGCCATTCACCAGGTGCTCGAGTCGCTGCCGGAGATCCCGGAGCCCCTCGACTACGAGGTGCCGCTGAGCTATGACCAGGCGCTGCGCCAGGTCCACGAGCCGCCCTTCGAGGGCCCGTATATGGCAATCCACCGCTTGAAGTACAACGAGGCGTTAACGGTAGGGCTCGTCATGGCGCTGCGCCGCCGCGATGCGCTGGGCCACGTCGCCCCGGCTTTGCCGCCGCGCGAGGACGGCCTGCGCGCGGCGCTGCTGTCCTCGCTGCCGTTCGAGCTCACCCAGGGGCAGCGCGACGTGCTCGGCGAAATCTCGCACGATATCTCGCAAGTCTTCCCCATGCAACGCCTGCTCCAGGGCGAGGTCGGCTCGGGTAAGACGATGGTCGCGCTGCTTGCGATGCTTCAGGCCGCGGACTGCGGCTACCAGTCCGCGCTGCTCGCGCCCACGGAGGTCCTGGCCGCGCAGCATTTCGCGTCGATTTCCGCGCAGGCTCCGGCGGGGGTCAACGTCGTGCTGCTTACCGGCTCGATGAAGACGGCGGCCAAGCGCCAGGCGTTGCTCGATATCGTCAGCGGCGAGGCCGACATCGTGATCGGAACGCACGCGATCATCCAGGACACCGTGGAGTTCTACGACCTGGGTCTCGTGGTCGTCGACGAGCAGCACCGTTTCGGCGTCGAGCAGCGCGACACGCTGCGCGGCAAGGCACAGCAGTATCCGCACATGCTCGTGATGACGGCGACGCCCATTCCGCGCACGATCGCCATGACGGTCTTTGGCGATCTGTCCGTCTCGACGCTGCGCGAGCTGCCCGGCGGACGCAAGCCCATCCAGTCCTTCGTCGTGCCGGAGTCCAACGAGGCGTGGGTCGCGCGCGGTTGGGCGCGCATCCGCGAGGAAGTCGCCAAGGGCCACCAGGCGTATATCGTGGCGCCGCGCATCGAGGAGGCCGGCGGCGTTAAAAAGCTCATGGAGGAACTTGAATTCGGGCCGCTGCGGGGGCTGCGCTTGGCGATGCTCCACGGCAAGATGTCCGATAAAGACGAGGTTATGGCCGCCTTCGCACGCGGGGAGTACGACGTGCTCGTCGCCACGACCGTCATCGAGGTCGGCGTCGACGTGCCGAATGCGACCATCATGCTCATTCGCGAGTCCGAGAACTTCGGTGTCTCCCAGCTCCACCAGCTGCGCGGCCGTGTGGGCCGTGGCGGCAACGCCTCGCTGTGTCTCTTCCACACGCTCGCCGCGCCCGGGTCGGCGTCGTTCCAGCGCGTGAACGCCATTGCTCAGACGAGCTCCGGCTTCGACTTAGCCGAGCTCGACCTCGCCAACCGCAAGGAGGGTGACATCCTGGGCACGCTGCAGTCCGGCGAGCACCGCACGCTGCGGTTGCTCAACCTGCTTACCGACGGCGAGACCATCTCGCGGGCCAGCTTCGACGCCACCGGGCTCGTGGCGCGCAACGAGCAGCTTGCGCGAGAACTCGTTGCGGAGCTCACGGAGGACGAGCAAGCGTATCTCGACAAGTCCTAGCGGAAGCCGTGCGCTAAGGTGTTACGCATGAATATTTGCGCGCCCTTTGCTGGTATCGTGCGCTACCACGTCGCCGCGGGCCAAGCCGTCGAGGCCGGGCAGGTCATCGCCACGGTCGAGGCCACGAAGCTTGAGTCTCCCGTCGCTACGCCTGGGCCCGGCGTCGTCACGTCCTTGGCACACGCGGACTTTGATGACGTCCATGGGGGAGACGTTCTGGCCGTCGTGGGGGCATTGGAAGCAGGTGCGGCATGACGCGCATTATCGCAGGCGAAGCGCGCGGACGCCGGCTCAAGGTGCCCGAGGAAGGCACCCGGCCGACCTCGGACCGTGCGCGCGAGGGCCTGTTTTCTTCGCTCACCATGCGCTGGGGCTTTGAGGGATCGCGCGTGCTCGACCTCTTTGCGGGCTCCGGCGCGTTGGGACTCGAGGCCGCCAGCCGCGGTGCCGACGAGGTCGTGCTCGTCGAGCAGTCTTCCGCTGCCGCCCGCGTCATCCGCCATAACATCGGGGTGGTCAAGCATCCAGGCGTGACGCTCAAGGAAATGAAGGTGGGCACGTATTTGGCGACGGCGCCGCGCGGGTACTTCGACATGGTGCTCGCGGACCCGCCCTATGCGTTTGATGACGTGGACGGGCTCGTGGCCGCCATTGAGCCGGTGCTTGAGGACCGCGCCATCGTGGTCATCGAGCGGCCCGTGGACTCGGCGCCGACGGTCTGGCCTGCCGGGTTTACGGAGACGGGCCAGAAGTTGAAGAAGCGCACGTTTGGTATCGCGCGCATGGATATGGCGATTTTCGACCGAAGCGAACTGGAGGCGAGCAATGACTAAGAAGGCCGTGTGCCCGGGGTCCTTTGACCCGATGACGATGGGGCACCTGGACATTTTCACCCGCGCGAGCCACCTCTTCGATGAGGTGACAGTGCTCGTGACAGGTAACCCGGATAAGCCGTCAGGGCTGTTCACGGTAGAGGAGCGCGTCGCGCTTATCCGCGAGGTCGTGCCGGAGAATATCAAGGTCGATTTCTGGTCGGGCTTGCTCGTGGACTACACCTCGGAGCACCACATCGACACGATCGTAAAGGGGCTGCGTTCCTCGCTCGACTACGAGTACGAGCTGCCCATGGCGCAGATGAACCGTCGTCTCACCGGCGTAGAGACTACTTTCTTGCTCACGGATGAGAAGTACGGCTACATCTCGTCCTCGCTGGCCAAGCAGGTCGCGCAGTTCGGCGGCGACGTCACCGGGCTCTTCCCAGAGCCCGTCCATCGAGCAGTCGTGGAAAAACTCGCGTAATGCTCGTCGCTCTGGGTGTTTTTGTCTCTATCTTCCTCGGCTCCTGTCTTCAGCGCGTGTCTGGCATGGGTATGGGACTCGTGGGCGGGCCGCTGCTCATGCTCTTGCTCGGTCCGGTGCAAGGCATCATGGTCATTAACGTGTTGGCGTGTATCAACGCGGCGATGCTCACCTACACCGCGCGCGAACGCGTGGACTGGCGCAAGTTCGGTGCCATTGCCTCCGTCATGGTCTTTGGCTCCATCCCGGCGGCGTTCCTCATTCGCTCCATCGATACCGCACCGTTGCTCGTCATCGCGGGCGCGGCGCTGCTCATCGCGCTCGGCGTGGTGACCTTTGGCAAGAAGTATGTGCCGCACCTGCACGGCCTGGGTCCCATGCTTTCGGCCGGCGTGCTGGGCGGCTTTACGAATACGCTCGCGGGCATCGCGGGCCCCGTCATCACGGTCTACGCGCAGGCGGCGCGCTGGGAGCACTCCATGTACACGGCGACGCTTCAGCCCATCTTCATGGTCGGCGGCGCCATCTCTGTGACGGCAAAACTCGTCACGGGTGCGGGATCGCTCTCACACGCCTCGTGGCTCGTATGGCCGGCGGGCATCCTGGGCATGATTCTGGGCATCGCCATCGGCACGCGCCTGGCTGGGCGCATTCCGCGCGACAAGGCGCACATGCTCTCGCTCGCCGTGGCCGCAGCGGGTGCCGCCGTGGCGATGTTCCGTGGTGTGGGTCAGCTCTAGCTGTTCGCGAATTCCTCCTCGAGCAGTTGCCTTTCTTCTTCCACCCACGCCGCTCTAAGACCCCGCGACCATCCATCTCGTTGACGGCGTTGTGATAGTGGCACGCAATCGTAAGTTTCTCCGACTCGGTCAAGCCGCGTACCTCGTCTGCGATGTCGAGCCCCGGGCCAACAGGCTGGCCAGCTTCCCCATAATGGTCGTGCACCATACACTCAAACGAACGCAGTCCTCCGGCAAGCGGAGGACTGCACATTTTTTGTGGAACCCAAAAGATACTGGGGCACAAGCTGCGCGAACGGGGTCGCGGCGGCGATAACTTTACAGCAGGGAGGACAGGAAAGACTTCGTGCGATCGTGCTGCGGGTGGTCGAAGACCTGTTCCGGAGTTCCGTGCTCGAGGACGCGGCCGCCGTCCATGAAGTAGACGGTATCGGCGACCTCGCGGGCAAAGCCCATCTCGTGAGTGACAACGAGCATGGTCATGCCGCCGGCGGCGAGGTCCTTCATGACACGCAGGACTTCGCCCACGAGCTCGGGATCGAGGGCAGAAGTCGGCTCGTCGAAGAGCATGAGCTTCGGATCCATGGCGACGGCGCGGGCAATAGCCACGCGCTGCTGCTGGCCGCCGGAGAGCTGGACGGGGTAGGCATCCGCCTTGTGGGCGAGGCCTACTTGGTCGAGGAGCTCCATGGCGCGCTTTGTGGCGGCATCGGCAGGCTGCTTTTTGACCTGGACGGGAGCCTCGATGATGTTCTCGAGGACCGTGCGGTGGCTAAAGAGGTTGAAGGACTGGAAGACCATGCCGATGTCCTGGCGCTGGCGGGCGGCTTCCTTCTCCGAGATCTCGTAGAGGACGCCGTCGCGCTCCTTGTAGCCGATGATCTCGCCGTCGATGTAGAGGCGGCCAGCGGTGACCTTCTCCAGGTGGTTGCAGCAGCGCAGGAAAGTGGACTTGCCGGAGCCGGAGGGGCCGAGGAGGACGGCAACTTCGCCGGGCTGGACGGTGAGATCGATGCCCTTCAAGACCTCGAGCTGGCCGAAGGCCTTGTGGACGTTAACCGCCTCAATCATGGGAGTAGTCATTTACTTGCCCTCCTGGGTGTCGGGGATGACGGAGATATTGCGGGGGATGGTGCCTTCGGCGTCGGCGAGGGAGGCCAGCTGGCGGGCAGTGAGCTCGCGGGTGGCGCCGCGCTCGAAGTAGCGCTCGAGGTAGTGCTGGCCAACCATGAGGATGGACGTGATGACCAGGTACCAGGTCGCGGCGACGAGGAGGAGCGGGATGGGCTCGAAAAGAGCGGCCGAGATATCCGTGGCGCGGCCAAAGATCTCGTGAGTGTAAGGGATGGCGACAACGAGAGACGATGTCTTGAGCAGAGAGATGAACTCGTTGCCGGTCGGCGGGATGATGATGCGCATGGCCTGGGGGAGGACGGTACGGCGCATGGTCATGGCCCAGCCCATGCCGAGGGCCTTGGAGGCTTCCTTCTGGCCCTCGGGGACGGAGGAGATGCCAGAGCGGACGATTTCGGACATGTACGCGGCCTCGTTAAGACCGAGGCCGAGGACGGCGAGTACAAAGGCGTTGGTCAGCACGCCCTCGAGGGAAATCTCGGCGAAGCCCAGGTTAATGGACTGGTAGAGCGCGGAGAGCAGGCCCCAGAAGACGAGCTGGACGTAGACTGGGGTGCCCCGGAAGATCCACAGGAAGACCCAGGCGACGGCGCTTAAAACCGGGTTGGGCGAGAGACGCAGGACGGCGAGGAGCACGCCGCCGACGACGCCGATGATCATCGCCAGCAAGGTAATGGCGATAGTGTGCAGCGAGGCCACTGCGATGCGCGTGTCGAAGAGGTACTGGAAGTACGTGCCCCAACCGTAGGCCTCGTTGCGGGCAGCGTCGATGATAAACCACGCGGCGAGGACGACGAGGAGGACGGCGAAGCACACGCGCCACGGATGGCGCAGCGGGCGCGCCTCGATCTTTTCAGGAGCTGAATTAGGCATTGATCGGCCTTTCGTTAATCATGGCGTGCTCGACGAGTCCTTCGTCGATGCCCCATTGGTGGAGAATCTCGGCGTAGACGCCGGTGTCGATGAGATGTTGGAGAGCCGCTGCGGCGGCGGGGCCGAGCGAAGAGTCCTTGGGAACTGCGAAGCCGTAGGGGGCGGCATCGAAAATTTCGCCGGTGGTCTCCATCTTGCCGTCCGCACGGTTGACAGCCCAGGCGGCGACAGGGGAGTCGGCAGACAGGGCGTCGGCGCGGCCGGTGAGCACGGCGAGCGCCGCGTTGTCGGCCGTGTCGTAGGACAGGATGGTGATTTCGTCCTTGCCCTGCGCGAGGCATTCCTCGCTCTTCGGGCGAACGTCGTCGGTTTCGGAGACCGTCGTGCGCTGCACAGCGACGGTCAAGCCGCAGGCATTGTTGGGATCGACCGGATTATCCGGGCGTTGGACCCACTGGATGCCGGCGTAGAGGTGGTCGATGAAGTCGTAGTTCTTACGGCGTTCCTCGTTGTCCGTAAAACCGGAGCCGCCCATATCGGTCTGCCCGGAGGAAATGGCCGGCAGGATCATGGAGAAGTCCTGCTGCACCGGCTTGAATTCGAGGCCCATGGTTTGGGCCACGGCGCGGGCGAGATCCATCTCGAAGCCCACGATGTTGCCCTCGGAGTCCTTGAATTGGAAAGGCGCGAAGGGCGGGTTGGTGCCGACGGACAGGATGCCGTCAGAGTCGGAGACCATCGCGGCGATCTCGGGGACCGCCTTGACGTCGATCTGCTGCCAGCCGTCGGGGACGGCGGGCTCGACGTTGGTCACGCAGCCTGTCAGCGCGAAAGCGCTCAGCAGAACCGCGGCCAGCGGAAGCGTGTGTTTCATATGTGCAGCCCTTGTCGAAGCTCAAAGTGGAATCCGGCCGCAATGAATGAATTGCGGTGGGATGTATTATTTCCAAATTAGCACGGGGCTGCCGAAACTAAGGGATCAGGCGCATGATTTCGCCGACGATGGAGCCGACGACCACGAAACCGAGAAGCGCGAAGGCGCCGTCGACGAGCACCTGGAGGAATTTATTGGTGGCCTCGTTGTCCGTGGGCGAGACGTTTTCGTCGAGCCACTTGATGTAGGACGAGCCCTTGAGGTTGGACTCGCTGGAGGCGTCCGACTGGGATACCTGAGACGAGGATTGGTCAGCGGCGATGGCCTGCAGCGGGGCGAGGGTGACCGTGGCGGCGGTAGCGATGGCGACGAGAGTGCGGCGCATGGAAACTCCTTGGGGTAAAGCGTCTACAGTCTGGGGTCTAACCCTAGCACCGGAGGAGGCGAACGTATGAGGACGTGGATCCTCGTTGCCCTGGGACTCGCCGCGCACGCGGCGCTGGCCGCGGGCGGATGGTTCTACTGGGACGACTTCACACTGCAGGCGCAGGCGCGTGAGACCGGCTGGTGGGAGCTCATGTGGACGCCGCATGACGGGCACCTTATGCCGGCGGGCTGGATCGTGGTTAAGGTGCTGGCGCACGCGGCGTATCTGTCGTGGCCGGCGGCGCTGGCGGCGTTGCTCGTTCTCCAGGCAGGAGCGGCGGTGGCGGTGTTCGCAGGGTTGCGCGAGGTCGTGCGGCTCACGGATGGTCCGACGTGGCGCGTCGATACGGGGCTCGCGGTGTATTTCCTGTTGCCGGTGGGCTGGCCCGCGGCGGCGTGGTTCGCGGCGGGGCTTGCGTCGCTGCCGGTGCAGGCGGGCCTGGGCCTGGCGATGTGGGCCGCAGCGCGGTGGGTGCGCACGGGCCGGGAACTGTGGATCGTGCCCGCGGCCGTACTGGGTGCGGCGGCGTTCTCGGAGAAGGCCTTGCTTATCGCGCCGGTGGTGGTCGCGGTTCTGCTGCTCGCGCGGCGGCCGTGGTGGCCCGTGGCCGTGGCCGGCGGCGTGCCGACGCTTGTGTGGGGCGCGCTCTACCTGTGGCTCGTGCGCCGGGAGACAGAGCCGGTGGGCGGACTGCTGGGCTTCGTGGCGGAAGGCTACCTGCGGGCGGCCGTGCCGGGCATAAGTGGGACCGCTTGGCAGTGGCAGCGCTGGCATCCGGGCCCGCCGTTCCTTGATGCTGCGTGGTGGTCCCTCGCGGCGGGTGTCGCGGTACTCGCTTACGCCGCGTGGCGGCTGCGCCGCTGGGCGTTGCTGCCGCTGCTTTATCCGATCGTGCCGCTCGTGGCGCTCTACCTCGCGCGTTCGAATGCAGAGGCAGGCGTAGAGCAGGCCATGGCGCTGCGCCAGTTCGCGGAAGGCGCGGTGGTCGCGGCGTTCGCGGTGGCGGCGGGCTGGCGGCCGGTCCGCCATGCGGCGTACACAACGGTGCACAAAGCGGTGGGGGCGGTGCTCGCGGCGAGCGCGCTCGTGGGCCTCGTGGCCTTCGGCGCGCGGTGGTGGGACCAGCCCGCCCGCGAGTATGTGGGCACCCTGCGCGCGGCCGAAGGCCCGGTCCTCAACCAGGACGTGGATTGGGATGTGCTCAGCCCGGCGGTCGCGCCGTACAACACGGTGGCGGCCCTGGCTCCGGAGAAGGTGGCGCCGGCCGTCGAGCGGCTCCAGCGCGTCCAGCCTGATGGGACGGTGAGGGATGTGGAGATGTGGAATATGAGGGCATCGGAAAGCTCCTGCGCGGGGGAGCTGGCCCTGGATGGGCCCTTGATGGACCGCGAGTGGACGGTGCGTCTTAATTATCTCGCGCCTGCGGAGGGGGACATCGCGGTGGCGCTGGACGGCGCGGCCACGACCTTCACGGGGAAGGAGGGCCTGCACCAGGTGTATTTGCACGTCACCGGCGGCGGCTCAACCCTGCGGGTGAGCGCGCCGGCGGGCACGTGCTTCGGCGTGAGCCAGGTCGGGCTTTAATTCTTCGCCATGCGGCGGTCGATGAGGATGAAAGCACCGACGATGGCGATACCTGCCGCCATGGCGAGCACAATGCTTCCGATGCCCGCATCCTGGCCTTCGCCGAAGGGCCACAGCGCGCGCAGGGAGCCGAGCATAAAGCCGGACATCGCCATCAGCGTCGGCGCACGGTGGTTATCGAGCAGGTAATTGAGGAGCTTGACGAAGCCCGCGAGGCCGCACAACGCGCCCGCCATGAAGATAAGCAACGTGGGAATGTGGCGGTCCGAGACTGCGCCGATGATGGGGGCGTAGAGGCCCATCGTAAGCAGGATGAGCGAGCCGGATACGCCCGGCAGGATGAGCGCGCACACCGCGATGGCGGCGGCGAAGAAGACGATGATGAGGCTCGGGTCCTCGTGCGGGGCGGAGGTGAAGCCGGTGACGAAGAAAATGGCGACGGCCGCGACGATGAGCGCAATCCAGCCCGAGGGCTTCTTCTTTTCTTCCGCGCCGAGCATGGACAGCGGCACGATAATGGAGATGGCGACCATGCCGAAGAAGAGCGCGTTGGACACCGACACCTGGGACTCGACGAAAATGTGGAGGATCGTGGAGAACCCAAAGACGGCGGCGAGCATGCCCACTGCGACCGAGATGAGGAAGCCCCACTCGATTTTCTTGAACTTGCACGAGAAAATGAAGTTGGCGTTGTGCAGGGCGCGCTCGTAGATGCCGACGATGAGCGCCACCGTGCCGCCCGAAATGCCCGGGACGAGCTCGGCCATGCCGATGAGAGCGCCGCGCACGGCGTTGAGTATGTAATGCATGCGCCTCAAGATATAGGGGACAGGTGCACGAAGGGGACTGCCGCGCGGGTGAGTACTGGTGAAACCACCAGGGCGATCTGAAATGCTGCGTCGCGCGGATCCGGTCAGCGCAACCGTGGAGGAGGCGCCGTCTGCTCGTCCTTTGCGTTGATGATAACCGAGCGTACACGGGCTGATATTTCTCCCCAGCGGTTCGCTGGCGGGAGGATTTCTTGGGACATTGAGTCGATTCGTGCGCTATGCATGCACAATCGCCGGCCAGAAATTTCTCTGACCGGCGATGATTGTGCCCCTGGTGAGACTCGAACTCACACTGAACGGGTTTTGAATCCGTTGCCTCTGCCAATTGGGCTACAGGGGCGCACGCGTCCTTCAACGCTGGGACATACTTTAGCGGAATTCGATCCTTGCGTCCTAATCGGTACACCCATCCGGCGGGCAGCAGCCCATGGCCTCTAGGATGGGCCAGGTGACTGACTCAACGACGCCTCGCCTTTTGCTCATCGACGGCCACTCCATGGCTTTCCGCGCGTTCTACGCGCTGCCGGCGGAGAACTTCTCTACGACTGGCGGCCAGCACACCAACGCGGTCTACGGATTTTTGTCCATGCTGGCCAATATCGTGGCCGAGGAGAAACCGGATTCTATGGCCGTGGCCTTCGACGTGGGACGCAAGACGTTCCGCACGGAGATGTTCCCGGAGTACAAGGCGCAGCGCGAGGCCGCGCCGGAGGAGTTCCGCGGCCAGGTTGAGCTCATCCGTGAGGTCCTGCAGACGCTGGGCATTACGACGCTCTCGCGCGAGAACTTTGAGGCCGACGACATCGTGGCCACGCTCGCAACGGAGGCGACGAACTACGACACACTCATCGTCACCGGCGACCGTGACTATCTGCAGCTCGTCAACGACACGACGACGGTGCTCTATCCTATGCGCGGCGTGTCGACGCTGCATCGCTTTACGCCCGCCGCGGTGGAGGAGAAGTACCAGCTCACCCCGGCGCAATACCCGGACTTCGCGGCGCTGCGCGGCGACCCGTCGGATAACCTGCCGGGCGTGCCTAAGGTCGGCGAGAAGACCGCCACCAAGTGGATCCTCCAGTACGGTTCGCTCGACGAGCTCGTCGCCCACGCGGATGAGATTAAGGGCGTGGCGGGCCAGAACTTCCGCGACCGCATCGAGCAGGTGAAGATGAACCGCACGCTCACGCAGATGATCACGGACATGGACCTTGAGGTCGGCCCGGACGATCTCGCATTTAGGGGCGCGGCTGTCGCCGAGGTCGCCGCGAAGTTCGATGAGCTCGAGTTCGGTACTAACCTGCGTGAGCGCGTGTTGGCCGCTATCCCCAACGACGGCGGCAGCGCGCCGGAGGCGCAGCCGGCCGACGCGCCGACAGTGACTGTGGATGAGCTCAACCCCGGCGAACTGGCCAGCTGGCTCACCGGCTCCGCCGGCGAGCGAAAGAGTGGAGTCGCCGTCTACCTCCAAGGCAACGGTCAGCCCGGTCGTGGCGATGCGTCGGCCCTTGCGCTCGTCGATGCGGAACATCACGGCATCCAGCTCGAGCTCGCGGACTTGGATGCCGCGGACGATAAGGCGCTCAAGGCCTGGCTTGAAGACGAAGAAGCGCAGAAGTATCTGCACGACTCCAAGGCGGCGTACCACATGCTGCTGGGCCGCGGCATTGAACTGGCGGGCGTCGCGCACGACACGGCGCTGGCCGCGTACCTGCTGCGCCCGGGTCAACGCACTTACGAGCTCTCGGACGTGTACCAGCGCCACCTGCAGCGCACGTTGGGCACGCCCAGCGATCAACTCTCGCTGCTAGAGGACACCTCGCTCGTCGATTCGGCGCTCGCCATCGCGGAGCTGGCCGTGGCGCTCACGGCGGACCTCGAGGAGATCGACTCGCTCGAACTCTACGCCGACCTCGAGCTGCCGCTCGCGGGCATCCTCGCGCGCATGGAGGCCACCGGCATCGCGGTGGACATGAGTCGCCTGGAGGACCAACTCGAGCTCTTTGCCGAGCAGGTCGCGCAGCAGGAGCAGGCCGCGCGCGAGATTGCTGAAGACGACAAGCTCAACCTCAATTCGCCCAAGCAGCTTCAGGTCGTCCTCTTCGAGACGCTCGATCTGCCGAAGACGAAGAAGACAAAGACCGGCTACTCCACGGCCGCGAAGGAAATCGAGCAGCTTGCCGCGGAGCACCCGCATCCGTTCCTCGACTACCTCCTCGCGCACCGCGAGTACCAAAAGCTCAAGGTCACCCTCGAGGGCCTTATCAAGACGGTGCAGCCGGACGGGCGCATTCACACGACGTTCAACCAGACAGTTGCCTCGACCGGTCGACTCTCGTCCGCCGAGCCGAACCTGCAGAATATCCCGGTGCGCACGGAGGCCGGTCGCAAGATTCGCTCCGCCTTCATCGTCGGCGAGGGCTACGAGACGCTGCTTACCGCGGACTATTCACAGATCGAGATGCGCGTCATGGCTCACCTGTCGGACGACCCGGGGCTCATCGAGGCTTACCGCGAGGGCGAGGACCTCCACAATTACGTCGGTTCGAAGGTCTTCGACGTCCCCGTCGACGAGGTCACGCCCGAGCTGCGCCGCCGCGTCAAGGCTATGTCCTATGGTCTCGTCTACGGTTTGTCCGCCTTCGGCCTGTCCCAGCAGCTGGGCATCCCGGCTGGCGAGGCGAGGACCATCATGGAGGCGTACTTCGACCGCTTCGGCGGCGTGAAGCGCTACCTCTCCGAGGTCGTCGAGCAGGCCCGCAAGGACGGCTACACCGCGACCATTTTCGGCCGCCGCCGTTACCTGCCGGAGCTCAACTCGGATAACCGCCTGGCCCGCGAGAACGCTGAGCGCGCCGCACTCAACGCGCCGATCCAGGGCACGGCGGCGGACATTATCAAGATCGCCATGATCCGCGTTGACCGTGAGCTGCGCGGCATGAAGTCCCGCGTGTTGCTGCAGGTTCACGACGAATTGGTCGTCGAGGTCGCGTCGGGCGAGCGCGACGAGGTCAAGGCCATCCTCGAGCGCGAGATGGATTCCGCCATCGAGCTCAAGGTTCCGCTCGAGGTCTCCACCGGCGAGGGCACGGACTGGGATGCCGCAGGCCACTAACCGCGCGCTCGGCCGCGCCCGCCTCGCCACCCAAGGCCTGAGCACTCGCCGTTGGGCCTCGCCTGCCGATGCCGCCTCCGCCTTCGGTCTCATGCAAGGCCAAGACGTCGCCTCGGCGTTGCTCTCGCTGGAGCTGCGTGGCGGTCAGCTCACCGATGCGGACTGGGCCGAGCTGGTGCGCGGTTATCCCATGCGCAACACGTTGTTCGTGGGGACGCGCGCGGACATGGGCTGGATGACGGACCTCTGCGCGCGGCCGTTCAAGGAACACGTCGGGCAATTCCGCGACGTCCTCGAAGAGATTCCGGAATCCGGTTTTAGCCGCGCCGAGTTTAAGGCCCTGGCCACGCGCCTTCATCCGGAGCTGCCGCAGTACCGGGTGCTGCGCACGCTCATGGAGGAAAACCTCGTCTATTACACGGGGCGGGAGCAGCTCGTCACGCGATTGCGCCTGCCGGGTCTCGCCGAGGTCTTCGGCGAGACGGAGGCCGCGCGCCGGGCGGCCGTCACGGAGCTCGCCACGCGCTACTTCCGGACGCATGCGCCGGCGACGCTCGATGACTTCGCGTGGTGGTCGAAGCTACCCAAGCGCACCATCGCCGCGGCCGCGCGCGACCTGCCGGATGACCTCGAAGTGCGTGATGGTCAGGTCATCGCCCTTGACGCGCCCGCACCCACTCCGCGCACGGCCTTCCTTCTCGGTGGTTTCGACGAATACATCCTTGGCTACCAGGACCGTCTCTTCGCGATGGACGTGCAGACTCACGAGGTCCTCGTGCCCGGCAACCGCGGGGTGTTCCGTCGGCCCGTCGTCGTCGACGGCCAGGTGCGCGGCATGTGGACGAAGGCAGGCATCGAGGACCGTGGCATCCCGGCTTACGCGCAGCCGAAGCTCCGCCGCGCCTTTAAAGCACTCTAGGAGTGTCGTTCGACCATCGCGCCCGCGAGCAGGTCGAAGGGAGTCTGGCCCACGGCAAGCACGCTGAGCGCCAGGACCGCGACAATGATCTCGGTCGTGTACTGCGCCCAGCCCGCGCCGGTGAGGGTGAGCAGCGGCAGGAGGAGGTATGCGTTGCGCAGCGCCGCGCCCACGACGCCGTGGCGTGTTGCGAGGATCTCGAGTCGCAGAGACCACTTGCCTAGCGAGGTGTTCTTCCACCCCTCGAGGCCTACGCGGTAGGCGAAGAAGACCAGGGGAGTGAGCAGCGCCTCGACGTTGAAGGCCGGGTCGGCGAGTGCAAGCCAGGCCGCGCGCACCGCGATGACAACGACGGCGACGAGGAGGCCGTCGATCCACCACGCCAGTCCGCGGCGCACGAGCAAGAGGGCATTATCACGCATGGTGGATAAGCCTAGCGTTTCTCGTTCACGCAGCAGAAGATGGCGGTTCCGGGGAAGATCTCCCCGCGCAGCGGCGACCACTGGCCCCACGTCGTGGTGAGATCCTCGGGCCACTCCGGCTCGATGAGGTCCACGATGCGGAACGGCCCGTCGGTCTGGAGGGCACGCAGCCACTGGCCCATGGTGCGGTGGAACTCGGCGTAGGTGAGCTCGCCGTCGGGCGAGTGCTCGAGGTAGGCGCCGTCGAAGTAACTCATCTCGGCGGTAAGCGCCTGCGGGTCGTCCGGGAAAATCCAACGCATGGGGTGGGGGACTGCGGCGACGAAGCGGCCTGCGGGGCGCAGGACGCGGGCGGCATCGGCAAGCGCAGCGTCGAGATTTTCAATAAAGGGGAGCGCGCCGAAGGCGGAGAAGACAACGTCGAAGGTGTTGTCGGCGAAGGGGAGGACGAGCCCGTCGGCCTGGACGAGGGGAGCGCCTTCCGGGGCACGGTCCAACATGGCGCGCGAGATATCCATGCCGATGGCGTAGGCGCCCTCGCCACGCAACCATGCGGTACACGGCGCGGAACCGCAGCCGAGCTCCAGGACGCGCTTGCCTCGGACGTCGCCTAACAGGTGGGCGTCGCGCTCGTGCAGCATCTCCGGGCACCAATAGAAACTTGAGAGATACTCAGGATGTTCCGAGTGGTATCGGGCGGCGTCCTGGTCCCAAAATGTCCGATTTGCCTGCGATGGCGTCCGAATAGGCATTGTTTCTCCGATTGTTATTGTCGCGAGCCGCGCTGGCCGCGCGTAGCGTCGATTGTGTGCGGTGGGCGCGTCACCATTGTGTAGTGAGCTGCGAGTATGTAAGATGTTAAAGGCGTGTCTATGCCGCGCGCGCTTCCCGGCTACCGTAGGAGAGCCTCGAAGGGTGCAGCGACGGGATCAAAACCATCCTCCAACTAGTGCAGCTTTGCGCTGGTCGCGGGACGTTTTGAGATGACACGTAAATGTCCATTTACGACCTCCTACACCACATTCGGAGCATTTCTTACATGCCTACTTCTAACACCCCTCAGGTTGCGATCAACGATATCGGAACCGCTGAGGACTTCCTCGCCGCCGTCGACGCGACCATCAAGTACTTCAACGATGGTGACATCGTTGAGGGCACCGTCGTCAAGGTCGACCACGACGAGGTTCTGCTTGACATCGGATACAAGACCGAGGGCGTTATCCCGTCCCGCGAGCTGTCCATCAAGCACGACGTTGACCCGGACGAGGTCGTCGAGGTCGGTGACACCATCGACGCACTTGTTCTTACCAAGGAGGACAAGGAAGGCCGCCTGATCCTGTCCAAGAAGCGTGCTCAGTACGAGCGTGCCTGGGGCGCTATCGAGGATCTGCAGGCCAAGGACGAGCCGGTTACCGGTACCGTCATCGAGGTCGTCAAGGGCGGCCTCATCCTCGACATCGGCCTGCGCGGCTTCCTGCCGGCATCGCTCGTCGAGATGCGTCGCGTCCGCGACCTGGAGCCGTACATCGGCCAGGAGCTGGAAGCCAAGATCATCGAGCTCGACAAGCAGCGTAACAACGTTGTTCTGTCCCGCCGTGCATACCTCGAGCAGACCCAGTCTGAGGTCCGCTCCGAGTTCCTGCACCAGCTGCAGAAGGGCCAGGTCCGCAAGGGCGTCGTGTCCTCCATCGTCAACTTCGGCGCCTTCGTCGATCTCGGCGGTGTCGACGGCCTGGTTCACGTTTCCGAGCTGTCCTGGAAGCACATCGACCACCCGTCTGAGGTCGTCACCGTTGGCGACGAGGTCACTGTTGAGGTTCTCGACGTCGATCTCGACCGCGAGCGCGTCTCCCTGTCCCTGAAGGCTACCCAGGAAGATCCGTGGCGCGTCTTCGCCCGCACCCACGCTGTGGGCCAGATCGTCCCGGGCAAGGTCACCAAGCTCGTTCCGTTCGGTGCGTTCGTTCGCGTCGAAGAGGGCATCGAGGGCCTCGTTCACATCTCCGAGCTGGCTCAGCGCCACGTGGAGGTTCCGGACCAGGTCGTCACCGTTGGCCAGGAAGTCATGGTCAAGGTCATCGACATCGATCTCGAGCGTCGTCGTATCTCCCTGTCTGTTAAGCAGGCAGACGAGGACTACACCGACGAGTTCGATCCGTCGAAGTACGGCATGGCCGACTCCTACGACGAGCAGGGCAACTACGTCTTCCCCGAGGGCTTCGATCCGGAGACCAACGAGTGGAAGGAAGGCTTCGACGAGCAGCGTCAGGCTTGGGAGGCTCGCTACGCCGAGTCCGAGCGTCGCTTCAACCTGCACACCGCTCAGATCGAGCGCAACCGTGCAGCTGCCGCCGAGGCTGCCCAGCAGTCCGAGGCTTCGAACTACTCCTCCGAGTCCGCCGATGCAGCTCCGGCATCGAACGACAACGAGACTCACGGTTCGCTGGCTTCCGATGAGCAGCTCGCTGCTCTGCGCGACAAGCTCGCTGGCAACTAAAGGCTTTACGCCTTTCGCTCGTGCCGGTGTCTAACGCACCGTGCATGAACGAGGCCGCCGTCTGATTGAGGAATCAATCAGGCGGCGGCCTTCGCGCGTCTTGCTATGGCTCGCCACGCGTGAGAAATGCAACGCGCTGCTGTGATCTTTAAGACGCCCACGCGGGGCATAGGCACGTTTGTTCAATAGTGACCTTGCCTTTTGTCTCTGTTAAGCGTGCGTTAAGGCACAATCGGGCGTCTACGGTCTTTTGATCATGCCCGGATTAGAGTAATCTTCACAATGATATAGCCGCACACTGAGTGGTTATCACCATACGTCTCAATGAAGAGGAGTACGCCGTGGCATCGACCAAAGATACCGCGCAGCACATCATCAAAAATATTGGTGGCGCTGACAACATTACGTCTCTGACGCACTGCGCAACGCGCTTGCGTTTTCAGCTTGCTGACCCATCCAAGATTGACGAGAAGACTCTCGAATCTGACAAAGCCGTTCTCGGCACCGTGCACCAAGGCGAGCACGGATACCAGGTCGTCATGGGCGGCGGCGTCGCTGACTACTATCGGGCAATCATTAAGGAGCCAGGCGTCGATCCGTCGGGCGAGCACAAGGGCAACGCACGCGGCCCGAAGATCGGTGCCGACGGCAAGAAGGAGTACGGCGGCATCCGCAAGACCGGGTGGGTCGACTACTGCTTCGAGTTCCTGTCTGACACCTTCCGCCCCATCCTGTGGGCGCTGCTCGGTGCCTCGCTGATTATCACCTTGCTCATTCTGGCCGATACTTTCGGCCTGCAGGACTTCCGCGCCGACATGGAAGACCAGCCGGCGGGCTACCAGCTCATGCATGCGATGTGGAGGTCAGTCTTCTACTTCCTGCCCATCATGATTGGCGCCACGGCGTCGAAGAAGCTGGGCGCGAACGAGTGGGTTGGCGCTGCTATTCCGGCCGCGTTGCTCACCCCGGAATTCATGGGTCTGTCCAATATCGCAGAGACGACCACGTTCCTGGGTGGCGACGCACAGAAGGTCGAGATCTTCGGCCTGCCGCTCATTCTCAACGACTACTCGTCCCAGGTCTTCCCGCCGCTGCTCGCTGCTATCGGTCTGTATTGGGTGGAAAAGGGCCTGAAGAAGATCATCCCGAGCTCTCTGCACATGGTGTTCGTGCCGTTCTTCTCCCTGCTCATCATGATCCCGCTCACGGCCTTCCTGCTCGGCCCGTTCGGCATTGGTATCGGCAACGGCATCTCCAACTTCCTGGCCGCCGTCAATAATTTCTCGCCGTTCGTCCTCGCTATCGTCATTCCGCTGCTGTACCCGTTCCTCGTCCCGCTTGGCCTGCACTGGCCGCTCAACGCGATTATGGTGCAAAACCTCGCCACGCTGGGTTACGACTTCATTCAGGGGCCGATGGGTGCCTGGAACTTTGCCTGCTTCGGTCTCGTCGCCGGCGTCCTCGTTGTCTCCATCAAGGAGCACAACAAGGCCATGCGCCAGGTCGCCACGGGTGGCCTCGCCGCAGGTCTGCTTGGTGGTGTTTCCGAGCCGTCCCTGTACGGTATCGTTCTGCGCTTTAAGAAGACCTACCCGCGCTTGCTGCCGGGCTGCTTCGCTGGCGGTGTCGTCATGGGTATCTTCAACATTAAGGCCAACGCCTTCGTCTTTACCTCGCTGCTTACTATCCCGGCCATGACCCCGGCTCTGGGTTACCTGCTCGGTGTCGCCGTCGCATTCTTCGTGTCCTTCTTCCTCGTCCTCTTCTTCGACTACCGTTCCCCGGAGGAGCGCGACGAAATCCGCGCCCAGATTGCGGCCGAGCGCGAGGCTGAGGGCAAGGAGCCGGTCGAGGTTCTCACTCCGGCTGCCGATGCCGCCCCTGCCGCAGCCGCCGCTGCAGCCCCGGCCGCCGTAGCCGTTGCCGCTCCGGCTTCCGAGGCCATCAATCTCGACTCGCCGCTCGAAGGCGAAGCTGTAGAACTGTCCGAGGTTCCGGACCCAATTTTTGCTGGCGCCAAGCTCGGCGAGGGCATGGCCATCAAGCCGACCGGCAACACGGTCTACGCTCCGGCTGACGGCAAGATCCTCACGGTCCAGAAGTCTGGCCACGCGGTCGGCCTGAGCCTCGATAGCGGCGTCCAGCTGCTCATCCACGTCGGTCTCGACACCGTCGAGCTGGCCGGCGAGGGCTTTACCGTCCACGTCGAGAAGAAGCAGCGCGTCTCTGCAGGCGACAAACTCATCACCTTCGACCATGAGTTCATCGAGTCCAAGGGCTACAACCTCATCACCCCGGTTGTCGTCACGAATACCTCCAAGTTCTTCTCCATCGAGGGCAAGGCCGGCGCGGTGACCCCGTCTGACCAGCTGCTCACGGTCACGCCGAAGGCAAAGTCCGAAGAGTAATCAGCTCGCTTCGCCGCCGCGCTCGTCGCGGCGGCGTTCGCGTTTTTCCTGCCGGTGGCCCGCAGCTGTCGTAGGCTTGAACACCATGAAGCTCATTGGACTCACTGGCGGTATTGGCAGCGGCAAGTCGACGGTCGCGAGGCTGCTCGCGGAACGCGGGTGGAGCGTCGTGGACGCTGACCAGATAGCGCGCGAGATCGTGGAACCGGGGGAGCCGGCCCTCGCGGAACTCGTGGAGGCCTTCGGTGCAGACATCCTCGACGAGGCGGGCACGCTTCAGCGTGCCGAGCTCGCCCGCCGCGCCTTCGTCGACGCTGAGCACACTGCGAAACTCAACGCTATTACCCACCCGCGCATCCAGGAGCGCACACAGGAGCGCTTCGCCGAGGCGCGCGTCGCCGGCGTGGAGTACTGCGTCTACGATATGCCGCTGCTCGTGGACAATGGGCTCGATAGGGACATGGACGAGGTCCTTGTGGTCAACGTCGACGTGGAGGAGCGCGTGCGGCGTCTCGTCGCCCACCGCGGACTCGACGAGGCCGACGCCCGCCGCCGCATCGCGCAGCAGGTGCCCGACGAGGTGCGCCTGGCCGCGGCGACCTACGTCATCGACAACAACGGCGTGCTCGAGGACTTGGCACTCCAGGTCGATCGCGTCGCCGCCGCCATCGAGAAGGCCGAGTAACGCACCCGCATTGCTGCCCGACGAGTCTCGCTGCCGCGGCCGATCCTTGTCCCCTCCGCTGCGAAAAATGCGGCAACCGCGCGCCTCAGTCCGAGGACCGGCGGCGTGCGGTGTGCGCGTGAAGAAGCGAAGAAAGGCTACTTGCCTTCAGCGACGACGTCGCCGACGACCTTGACGCTGATATCCGCCGATGGGTTGTTCACGGCGTAATCGAGGTCGGTACGCATGACGTAGGTGTTGTAGTCGCCCCACGTCGACAGGACGTAGTAGAGGTTCTGGTCGTCGAGCTTCGGCAGAATGAAACCGCCGTAGAGCTGCGGGACATCGTGGCCGGAGATGAGCTCACGCGGCGCGGACCATTCGCCCTCGGGCGTATCGGCGGTGCGCATGACGAGTGCGTACTTGGCGGAGTCTAAGTACAGCGCCACGTACTTGTTGATGTACTTGTTGTAGACAACGGACATCTCGCCGAGCTTGCCAGGGTTCGAAGGACCGAAGACCGGCTCCAGGTCGCGGCGATCGGAGCTCCAGCTGTGGCCGTCCCAGTACTCGAAAGCAGACTCGGACGGGAACTCGCTTTCCTTGGCGCGGGAGAGATACGCGGTGCCCGCGCGGCCGTTCGGGGTGGAGTAGCGGTAGACGTAGCCGTCCTTGTCCGGGGTCTGGAGGAACGCGGACATCTGGAGCTTCTCGTTGCCGGTGTCGTAGCCCTTGCGGCCCGGCAGGATGATGTCGTTTGTGGCGTGCTCGTTGACGCGGGTGGAGTCACCGACGACGGACCAGGTGCGGCCGTCGTCCGTGGATTTCATGGTCGCAGCGTAGTTGGTGACCCACGGTGCATCTTTCGGCCATTTCTTGACGGACATGTAGTCGATGTAGTGGGTGCCGTTGATTTCGATGCCGGCGGTGGGGATGGTGGTGTGCTCGACGCCTGGGTTCTTCTCCGAGGAGATGAACTCGCGGGCCGTGCCGGAGCTCTGCCAGCCGTCGGAGGTGAGCGCCTGGTGGAGGCTCACGCCGTCGCCGTAGTTGAAGTCGCGGGTGCGCAGCAAGACATTGGAGCGCCAGCCGTTGCCCGAGCCGCTGCAGGAGAAGGTGTCGCCAAAGGCGAGGTACATGCGCGGCGTATTTTCTTCCGAGTCATCGAGGTAGGCGATGCCCAAGTCCGTGCTTGTGATACCCCACTTGCGGTCCGTGCGGTCCGGAGAGGAGGGGCCGGTGAGGAAGTGCATGGAGCGCGTTGGGCCCTCAGCCGTGATGAGCTGCTTGGCGACGCCCGTGGACGTTGCTTGCTTGACGGCGTCGGCCTGGGCGGGGCTGAGCGAGGAACCGCCGAAAGAGGAGCCGGCGAAGGAACCGAGGAGATCGGCAGCAGCATTGGCCTTGGGGCTTCCCACCTGGGAGGTGGACTGGGACGTGCACTGCTCCGCCTGCGCGACCGGAGTGGGTGCAAGGGTAGTAAACGGCAAGATGGCAATCGCTGCCGCGGTCGTAGACAGCTTGAGGAGAGAGGACTTCTTCATGGAGCCTTAGTCTAAACGTTTTGCGGCGCGAATGTTCATGTTGCCGCTGTGAGTTGTTCGCTGTGAGTTGTTCATTGTGGGGGATGAAGGTCCAGGGCCAGAGGAACGTGGGATTGTGGGCTTTTCAATAATCACACGGCCGTCGAGCTGCTCTCCGCCCTGCGCACCGGGACCTTTTGCCTCGCGGACTTTCGGCGCTCGTGCGTGCCGGTGGGTGAGGCGGCATCGGAAAGCAGGTGCATGGATGGGGAAGTCGAGGCCTGTGTGGCGCTCGGGGCGCACGCGAGCCAGCCGGTGGCGGATCGACGCCGTGTGGGAAGCCACAGGCGAGGCGGAGCGCTGGCCGCGGGCGATGCTATCGGCTAAGCCTGAAGGTGCGCGGGCGCTAGACTGGGCGGCATGGCTTTTGCTGCTGAACACCCCCTGCTTCCCGAATCCGAGCACCGCGTCGTTGGCGACATCGAGCGCAGAGAGAAGAAATTCGAGGTCGTCTCCGAATACAACCCGTCGGGCGACCAGCCCGCGGCGATTGCGGAGCTCGACGAGCGCCTGAGCCGCGGCGAGCGCGACGTCGTCCTCATGGGTGCGACCGGTACCGGTAAGTCGGCGACGGCCGCGTGGCTCATCGAGAAGCAGCAGCGCCCGACGCTCATCATGGCGCCGAATAAGACGCTCGCCGCGCAGCTGGCCAACGAACTGCGCCAGTTGCTACCGAATAACGCGGTGGAGTACTTCGTCTCGTACTACGACTACTACCAGCCGGAGGCGTATATCGCGCAGACGGATACCTACATCGAGAAGGACTCTTCGATTAATGAGGACGTGGAGCGTCTGCGCCACTCGGCGACCTCGGCGCTGCTTTCGCGGCGTGACGTCGTGGTCGTCTCCTCGGTGTCCTGTATCTATGGCTTGGGTACGCCGCAGTCCTACTTGGACCGCTCGGTGGTGCTCGATGTCGACGATGAGGTGGATCGCGACCGCTTCCTGCGCCTACTCGTGGATATTCAGTACGAGCGCAATGACGTTGGTTTTACCCGCGGCACGTTCCGCGTTAAGGGCGACACCGTGGATATCATTCCGGCCTACGAGGAGCGCGCAGTGCGCATCGAGTTCTTTGGCGATGACATCGACGGTCTCTACTACATCCACCCGCTCACCGGCGACGTCATCGAGCAGGTCAACGAGGTCCGCATCTTCCCCGCGACGCACTACGTGGCGGGCCCGGAGCGCATGGCGCGCGCGGTCGAGGACATCAAGGCGGAGCTCAAGGAACGCCTCGAAGACCTAGAAAACCGCGGCAAGTTGCTCGAGGCCCAGCGCCTGCGCATGCGCACGGAGTACGACCTCGAGATGATCGAGCAAGTCGGCTTCTGCTCCGGCATCGAGAACTACTCGCGACACATCGATGGCCGCCCCGCGGGCTCGGCGCCAGCGACGCTGCTCGATTACTTCCCAGAAGACTTCCTTACGATCATCGATGAGTCCCACGTCACCGTGCCGCAGATTGGCGGCATGTTCGAAGGCGATATGTCGCGTAAGCGCAACCTTGTGGAGTTCGGCTTCCGCCTGCCTTCGGCGGTGGATAACCGGCCGCTCACCTTCGACGAGTTCGAGGAACGCGTGGGACAGACCGTCTATATGTCGGCGACGCCGGGCAACTTCGAGCTCACCGCATCCGACGGCGAGTACGTGGAGCAGGTCATTCGCCCGACCGGCCTCATCGACCCGAAGGTCACGGTGCGCCCGACCAAGGGCCAGATCGACGACCTCATTGACGAAATCCGCACCCGCACGGAGAAGAAGGAGCGCGTGTTGGTCACGACGCTCACTAAGCGCATGGCCGAGGACCTCACGGACTACCTGCTCGAGCACGGCATTAAGGTACGCTACCTGCACTCCGATATCGATACGCTCCAGCGCGTCGAGCTCCTGCGTCAGCTGCGCATGGGCGAATACGACGTGCTCGTGGGCATCAACCTTCTGCGTGAGGGCCTCGACCTCCCGGAGGTCTCGCTCGTGGCTATCCTCGACGCGGATAAGGAAGGCTTCCTGCGTTCCACGACGTCGCTCATCCAGACCATCGGTCGCGCCGCGCGTAACGTCTCCGGCGAGGTCATCATGTACGCGGATAAGGTCACTGACTCCATGGCCGAGGCCATCGAGGAGACGGAGCGCCGCCGCGAGAAGCAGATTGCGTACAACAGGGAACACGGTATCGACCCGCAGCCGCTGCGCAAGAAGATCGCGGACATCCTTGACCAGGTCTACGAGAACGCGGATGCTGCCGATGTCGCCGAGGGCGCGGCGGCCGCGTCCGACCCGGCGTCCATGGTGGAGCGTCCGGATGTTTCGTCCATGGCGACGGAGGAGGTCCAGAAACTCATCGACGACCTCACGGCGCAGATGGGCGAGGCAGCGCGCGAGCTCAAGTTCGAACTTGCCGGCCGCCTGCGCGATGAGATCATGGATTTGAAGAAGGAGCTGCGCGGTCTCAAGGAGGCGGGCATCTAGCGACGGATGTCGCGCGCAGCAGCTGGCGCGGCAAAAGCTCGCCGCGGGTTCGTGCGCGCGTTTATACTCAACAGTAGTGTGTGACGAATCGCACCATGAGTGGGGCGCCGTCACTTTTTCTCAAGTGTTGATGTGAAAGGAATTCTCTCATGCGGTATAAGACTATTGCGGTGGGAACGGACGGCTCTGATACCTCGCTGCGTGCCGTGCGCACCGCTGCGTCGATGGCGGCGGCGTACGACGCGGAGCTCATCATTGTCTCCGCGTTCGGCAGCCACGAAAACGTGGGCACGCGCTCGGGCGGAACTGCGGAAACGCCGATTATCTCCGAAGACATGTCGCAGACCTTCCTTAAGTCTGCCCAGGATGTTGCCGCGGAGGAGGGCGCGAGCAAGGTGCGCATTATCGCGAAGTCCGGCGACCCGGTGGCGACGATGCTCGAGGTGGGCAAGTATCACCGGGTTGACCTGCTCGTGGTGGGCAACAAGGGGCGCAATTCTGTGCGCGACCGCGTCATGGGGTCCGTGGCGACGGAGCTGATGCGCAAGGCATACGTCGATGTCGTTGTGGCGCACACAACGGAGGATCGCTAAACCTGCCAAATGGGGCTAGACTGGAACATCGACTGAGATCCCCCTCTATGAAAGGCCGCCATGAGCGATTACAACAAGATTGTCGTCGGTACCGATGGTTCCAAGTCCTCCCTGCTTGCAGTGGAGCGCGCAGCCAAGATGGCTGCCGCTTTCGATGCCACGCTGATTATCGGCTGCGCGTACTACGAGAACAAGGAAGAGGCGTCCAAGACCCTGCGTCAGGACTCCGTAACCATTCTGGGTGACGACAAGGCGAAGGCAAACCTTTCCGCAGGTCGCGAGCATGCAGAGAAGTTCGGTGTGAAGAGCATCGAGACCGCCGTGCGCCCGGGCACCCCGGTGCAGGCCCTCATGGCCATCGTTAACGAGTTCGGCGCCGACCTCCTCGTTGTGGGTAACCGCGGCATCAACTCCCTGACCGGTCGTCTGCTGGGCTCCGTCCCGGCCGACGTTGCTCGCCAGTCCGACTGCGACGTGATGATCGTCCACACTGTCAACTAAGACGGTGGCCGCGCCGAGCGCGCCGCGAACAGAAAGCCGGCCGGACTGAATTTTCGTTCAGTCCGGCCGGCTTCGTCGTGTCCGGTTTTAGAAACCAAGGTGGAGAAACACCGGTTTAGAATTCCCTCGCGCGGTAGGCCTCGAGGAGTTTGTTGCCGTCCGCGCCCTGGATGAAGGGGAGGGGGCCGAGCGCGGAGTCGCGTTCGTCCACGAGCGGGGTGAGCGAACCGTGGGAGAGCAGCTGCTCGCCCGGGGTGAGATTGCGGATAGCGATGGCTCGGACGCGGTCTGGGTGCTCCTCGGCTGCGTCACCGTACGTGAGCGGGTCGTGTTGGCCGTCGTCGCCGACGAGAATCCACTTAATCTGCGGGAACGCAATGAACAGGTTGCGCAGCTGGACGCGCTTGTGTTCCTTGCCGCTGCGGAACAAGCCAGTGGGCGTGGGCCCCCAGTCCGTGAGCAGCATGGGGCCCTTGGGCAGGCCATTGTGCTCCAGGAAAGTCTCGAGGGTATCGAAGGTGTTCCAGGCACCGGTCGACAGGTAGATGACGGGCGCGTTGGGGTGGTCTTCGCGTAGCTTCTCGTAGAAGCGCGCCATGCCCGGTACCGGCTGGCGGGTATTTGTGCGCTTGACCCAGGAGTTCCAGGCGGCGGTCATGGCGCGAGGCAGCCAGGTGATGAGCACCGTGTCATCGATATCGCTTACAATGCCGACATCCTGGTCGTCGCCGACGATGAGAACCTCCGCCGTCGTGGGCGGCTGGTCAGTGGGGATACCAGCGTTGGGATCTGCGAGGACCTCGATGGTCACGTCGTGCCAGCCGGGTGTGAGTCCGTGCCCATGGAGCTGGACGTCCACGTAGCCCTGGGCCGTGGAGTGCGTCGTGGCGGAGGCCTCGCCCGCGGTCACGCGGACGGGGATGCCGGGGGCTTGGACAGTGAAGAACTGCCGGTAGCCGCGCTGTGCCCACGCCTCGTTCTCGGGGGCTGCGGGATCGCCGTAAAGCATGCGGCCCAGCACGTGGACAGTCTCTTCGGAGCCATAGCCCTTGTAGGCAGTGACCTGAGGAAGCCAGCCACGCGCGGCGCTGCGCCGCACGTTGTAGTCGTTGATGGTGCGTTCAGCCTTACGGACGATATCTGAGAGTGCCATGGCCCCAGACTACGGAATCTCGCCCGACCGTGTCCCTCGGCTGCGTTAGCTTTCGGGGACCTCGGCGGGCAGCGGGCCGACGACGGTGAGCGTCTGCGTCGCGCGGGTCACGGCGACGTAGAGGTTCTGCCAGCCCTGTGGCGAGGCCTCGACAATGGCCCGCGGCTCGACGACGGTGACGTGGTCGAACTCGAGGCCCTTGACTGACTCCGCGGTGGCGGCGGTGACCACGGCGTGAAGGCGGCCTTCGGAATCGGTGAATGAAACTGTCTCGGAGCCCACCGCGTCTCGCGCGGCGTCGAGCGCGGCGGCGGTCTCGGCGTCGAGTTCGTCGGCGCCCGCGAGGAAGCGTACTGGCTCGCCGTCGCGGACGGCTTGGGCCGGGGTGGCGTCGGGGTCGATGACGGCGAGCAGGCGATTGGCAACCTCGGTGACGGGCTCGGGCGTGCGGTAATTGACCGTGAGCGCGTGGTGGCGGAACCGGGTGCCGACGAAGGCTTCGAGGGTTTCGGCCCAGGAGTCGACGCCTGCGGGGGAGCCGGTCTGCGCGGTGTCGCCGACGAGCGTCATCCAACGCGAGGGGCTGCGGCGGAAGACCATGCGCCACTCCATGGGCGTGAGCTCCTGGGCTTCGTCGATGATGACGTGGCCGTAGGCCCACGTGTGGTCAGCCTGGGCGCGCTGCGCCGTCGTGCGGTGGTCGCGGACCTCCTGGCGGCGGGCGAGGTGCTCAGCGTCGATGACGTCGGCAGCGGAGAGGATTTCCGCGTCAAACATGTCGTCGTCGTTATCTGTGGAATCTGACGAGGACAGGATGTCGAGGGCGTCCTCGGCGTCCGCGATCTGCTCGCGCCACGCGCGGTCTTCGGCCTCCTGCTGTTGCTGAGGGTCGGGCATGCCGATGAGGACGGCGAGCTCGTCGAGGAGTGCAGCATCGGAGGCGCTCCACGCCTCCGCGTCGGCGCGGTAGAGCGCCTCGCGCGTCTCGTCGTCGTAGTCGCCCGCGGCGAAGTCGATGGCGTCGCGGTCGCCGAGGAGCTCCGCGAGGACCTGCGTGGGCGTAAGCTCCGGCCAGTGCTCGTCAATGAAGTCAGTGACGACGCGGGTCTCCGCGAGATCGTCGTGGAGCTGATCGATGTCCGCCTGGCCGAGGAGGTTCTCGCCGCCGAGCGGGTCAGCACCGATCTTGTCTGCGAGTTGGCGGGCGAGCTGATCGATAAGGTGTTCCGCGAAGGCGCCGCGCGCGTCATTGTGCGGGCGGCGCGAGCGCCGTGCGCGGGTGCGCGCGGCCTTGACCATCGCCGGTGTCACAGTGAGGTCGAGGTTATCCACGCGCAGGGTCGCGGCTGATTCGGGGGGCGTTTGGTAGGCGCGCACCGCGTTTGTGAGAATTTCAACCATGGCCTCCGAGCCTTTTACTTCGCGGGCGTCGAGCGACTCGGGTTGCGTGCCCTCCACGCCGGGGAACATCGAGCCCACGGTGGCGAGCACGACGCCGGTCTCGCCGAGCTCGGGCAGGACGCGCGAAATGTAATCGAGGAACGTCGGGTTCGGCCCGATGATGAGCACGCCGGTGCTAGCGAGCAGATCGCGGTGGTTGTAGAGGAGGTAGGCCACGCGGTGGAGCGCGACGGCGGTTTTGCCGGTGCCGGGGCCGCCCTCGACGACCATGACGCCGCGTGTGGCGTCACGAATGATCTCGTCCTGCTCGCGTTGGATGGTCTCGACGATGGAGGCCATGTGGCCCGTGCGGGCGCGCTGCAGTGCGGCGTGGAGGGCGGACTCTCCAGCGACGTCGCTGGAGGCGGCACGGCCAAGCTCGGCGCCGGAGAGCACCTCGTCGTTGATGCCGGTGACGGTGCGACCCTTCGTCCGAATGTGGCGGCGGATGGTAACACCCTCGGGCTGGGCCGTGGTCGCGAGGTAAAAGGGGCGGGCCATGGGCGCGCGCCAGTCGAGCAGCAGCGTACGGTAGTCGTCCTCGCGGTCGTCCAGGCCCATGCGACCGATGTAGCGGCGGTCGAGGCCTTCGGGCGTTGGGTTATCGCCTGGGGCGTCGATATCGATGCGGCCGAAGACGAGGCCGAGCTGCGCGAGGTTGAGCTTGTCCAGCTTGCCCTGGAGGGCGTGGTACTCCGTCTCGCGGCGCACGAGGGCGTCCGAGTCCGGGTTCTGCGGATCGACGTCGAGCATGACCTTGCGCAGGCGCTCGTTGGAGGCGGCGACTTCGTCGTCAAGGCGTTGGAACAGGCCGTCGACATACGCCTGCTCGGCGCCGATGGCGTGGGTGGTGGCGTCGAGATGCTGGGAAGAATCTGGGGATGAATTCGGCATGAGGCAGACTCCTTGGCGTGACGCGGACATAGGCGGCGCGAGTGCGCCGGCATAAGAAATGCAGACGGATAAGCATACGCCTGTGCGAAGAAAAACGCGGCACGCGGCGAACGACGTGGTGTCGTTCGCCGCGTGGGAGCGGGAGACTAGATGCGGTCGCCCAGCTTCTTCAGGGCCTTAGCGATAGCCTTGTCAGCCTTGGCCTGCAGCTGGTCGGCCTTCTTTGCTGCCTTGCGCTGGTTGCGGGCAACGTCGATCTGGGAGACGGCCTTATCGGCGCGGGCCTGTGCCTTGGAGGCGTTCTTCACCAGAGCCTTGCGGGCGGTCTTCGAGTTGTCCTGGGCAGCGGCGAGGAAGTCCTGGCCCTGCTTCTTCCAGTCATCCGCGTTGTCATCGATGAAGCCCTCTACGGCCTCACGTGCGTCCTCGACGTAGGACTTGGCGGTGTCGAGGAAGTTACGGCCGGCCTTCTCCCAGTCGTCGCGGTTGTCGTCGACGTAGGCCTGAGCCTTCTCCGAGGTCTCGGTGAACCAATCCTGGGCCTGGGAGGAGAACTCCTGGGCGCGGTTGGAGACGTTGTCTGCGAACTTCTCGGACTCGGACTTGGTGGGTAGCGCCGCCTGAACCTTCTTAGAGGTGCGCTTGGTGACATCCTGTGCGCGCCAGCGCAGGGACGGGTTGCCCTCCGTGTCCTGGGTGAGGATGGCCAGGGCGCCGAGGAGCGCGGCGTTGGTGACGAAACCGTTGCGCTGGGATTCCTTCTCGGCCTTATCCTTGGCCTCCCAGAAAGCATTGCGTCCCAGGAGGGTCGCCAGCTGGGTAGCAGCGAGGATACCGGCCGAGGTGCGCGGGGCCTTGCCGAGGGCGAAGAGGGAACCAGCGCCGACCTTAGCGCTGCCCAGCCCGCGGGCAACGAGCACCGGGTCGTTGGGGATGTAGCCCTTGTACTGGGCCGGCACGACCGTGCGGATCTTCTTGAGCAGCGACTCGGTCTCCTTGACGTGGTCCGAGGTGTTGCGCAGCGTGTCGACACCGTCCCAGACGAATACGGAAGCCAGCGCGGGGCGAGCAATCTTGCGGATCATGCCTAATTTCTCCTTGCGGTTTATTGGATTACTAACTAGTGCCTAGAGTACGCGGGATTACTGCGTGACGGGGCGAAAAACACAGGGGTGGGGTGAACCGAATGGCCTACCAGCGGCGCTCCCACCACTCAGGCAGGTGCGGGCGCTCGTCGCCCAACGTCGTGGGTTTGCCGTGGCCAGGGTGCACGATGGTCTCGTCCGGGTAAACATCAAAAAGACGCTCGGTTACATCTTTATAAAGACGAACGAAATCATTCTCCGAATTGGTCTTGCCTACGCCACCCGGGAAGAGGCTGTCGCCCACAAAGAGGTTGGTCATGCCGTCTATCGATGCCGCCAGCGCCGCGCCGCCTGGCGTGTGGCCGCGCAGAATAATAATGGGCAGCTCCTCGCCGGCGAAGTCGATGTGGTCGCCGTGCTGCAGCTCGACGTCGACGGGCGCGGGCAGGGCGGGAGAGTCGAGGAAGGCCGCGTAATGCGTGGCGCCGGTCTCGCGGAGGATCTCCTCGAGTGCGCGGACGTGATCCCAGTGGCGGTGGGTGGTGAGGACGGCCTCGATGGTCACGCCGGTATCGCGCGCCATCTGGAGGATGGCCGGGGCGTCATCGGCGGCGTCGATGAGGAGGCCGTGTGTACCGTCGTGAAGCAGGTAGCAGTTGTTGTCCATCTCACTGACGGAAATATGTTCTAATTTCAGTGCGTTAGTCATAGTGACAACCCTACGGGTATTTTTAAAGTTCGGAGCACAACCCAACCGGGCCGCCCCTTCTCGCGTCGCGCGGGAACGGGATGACGCGCCCGCTAAGAAGGGAAAGAAAACTAGTGGCAGATCGCCTCATCGTCCGCGGCGCCCGCGAGCACAACCTCAAAGGCGTCGACATCGACATCCCCCGCGACAAGATGGTCGTCTTTACTGGCTTGTCCGGTTCGGGAAAGTCCTCACTCGCGTTTGACACCATCTTCGCGGAGGGCCAGCGCCGCTACGTCGAGTCGCTGAGCTCCTATGCGCGCATGTTTTTGGGCCAGATGGACAAGCCGGACGTGGAATTTATCGACGGTCTCTCGCCGGCGGTGTCCATCGACCAGAAGTCGACGAACCACAACCCGCGTTCGACGGTGGGCACGATTACGGAGGTCTACGACTATCTGCGCCTGCTTTTCTCTCGTGCGGGCACGCCGCACTGCCCGGTGTGTGACGCCGTCATCGAGCGTCAGACCCCGCAGCAGATCGTTGATACCGTGCTGGAGAACGAGGAGAAGCTCAAGTTCCAGGTCCTCGCGCCCGTGGTGCGCAAGCGCAAAGGCGAATTCGTCGACCTCTTCGCGGACCTGTCCGCGCAAGGTTTCTCCCGCGTCCGCGTGGACGGCGAGATCCACCAGCTCACGGATCCGCCGAAGCTGAAGAAGCAGATCAAGCACACTATCGATGTGGTCGTCGACCGCCTGCAGGTCAAGGCCTCGGCGAAGCAGCGCCTCACGGACTCCGTGGAGACCGCGCTCAAGCTGGCCGATGGCCTCGTGACCATCGAATACGTGGACAACGAGGAGCTCACTCACACGTACTCGGAGAAGACCTCGTGCCCCAACGGGCACACACTCACCATCGAGGAATACGAGCCGCGCGCGTTCTCCTTCAACGCGCCCTTCGGCTCCTGCCCGGCCTGCGACGGCCTGGGCACGCGCCTCGAGGTGGACACGGAGTTGCTCATCCCGGACCCGGACGCTCCTGCCACGGAGGCCATTCAGCCGTGGCATTCCTCGCCGAACTCCCGCTATTTCGTAAAACTTGTCGAAGGCCTGGGCAAGACGCTTGGCTTCGACCCGCAGACCCCGGTGAGTGAACTTACCGAGGAGCAGCGCCACGCGCTCATCTATGGCACGGACGTGGAAGTCAACGTCCGGTATAAGAACCGCTACGGCCGCACCCGCAACTGGACCGCGCCCTTCGAAGGCGCCGTGGGCTTCCTCGAGCGCAAGCTCGAGACCGCGGATTCCGACTCGCAGAAGGACCGCCTCCTGCAGTACACGCGCCGCGTCGCCTGCCCGACCTGTGGCGGCACGCGTCTCAAGCCGGAAATTCTCGCGGTGCGCCTGGAATCCACCGCGCATGGCGAGCAGTCCATCGCGGGTCTCACGGCGCTGTCCATCGAGGACGCCGCGGAGTTTCTCGACTCGCTCGTGCTCGGATCCCGCGAGGAAATCATCGCTGGCGCCGTCCTTAAGGAAATCCAGGCCCGCCTGCGCTTCCTCCTCGATGTGGGGCTCAACTACTTGACGCTCGACCGCGGCGCTTCCACGCTGTCTGGCGGCGAGGCCCAGCGTATCCGCCTCGCCACGCAGATTGGCTCCGGCCTCGCCGGCGTCCTCTACGTCCTCGATGAGCCGTCCATCGGCCTGCACCAGCGCGATAACCAGCGCCTCATTAAGACCCTCAAGCGCCTGCGCGACATCGGCAACACGCTCATCGTCGTCGAGCACGACGAGGACACTATCCGCGAAGCCGACTGGCTTGTGGACGTCGGTCCGCGCGCCGGCGAATACGGCGGCGAGATCGTCTACCAGGGCGAGCCGGCCGGCATTGAGAAGGTCGAGGACTCGCTCACAGGCGCCTACCTCTCCGGCCGCCGCGAGCTCGCCGTGCCGGATCACCGCCGTGAGATCGATAAGGACCGCACGCTCAAGGTCGTCGGCGCCCGCGAGAATAACCTCAAGGGCATCAACGTGGAAATACCGCTGGGGGTCATGGTGTGCATCACCGGCGTCTCGGGTTCGGGCAAGTCCACCGTCGTCAACCAGATTTTGGCGAAGACCCTGGCCAATAAGCTCAACCGCGCCCGCCAGGTGCCGGGCCGCGCCAAGCGCGTCGAAGGCATCGAGCACCTGGACAAGCTCGTCCAGGTCGATCAGTCGCCCATCGGCCGCACGCCGCGCTCCAACCCGGCGACGTACACGGGAGTCTTCGACAAGATCCGCAACCTCTTCGCCGAAACCCAGGAGGCGAAGGTGCGCGGCTACAAGCCGGGACGCTTCTCCTTCAACGTCAAGGGCGGCCGCTGTGAGGCCTGCCACGGCGACGGCACGCTCAAGATCGAGATGAACTTCCTGCCGGACGTCTACGTCCCGTGCGAAGTCTGCGGCGGTGCGCGCTACAACCGCGAGACGCTCGAGGTTCACTACAAGGGCAAGAACATAGCCGAGGTCCTCGACATGCCGATTTCCGAGGCCGCCGAGTTCTTCGAGCCGATTACCTCCATCCACCGTTACCTCGCCACGCTCGTTGACGTGGGCCTCGGCTACGTGCGCCTGGGCCAGGCCGCGACCACGCTCTCCGGCGGCGAGGCCCAGCGCGTCAAGCTTGCTTCCGAGCTGCAGAAGCGCACCAACGGCCGCACTATCTACATCCTCGACGAGCCAACCACCGGCCTGCACTTCGAGGACATCCGCAAGCTCATGCTCGTCATCCAGGGGCTCGTGGACAAGGGCAACTCGGTGGTCATCATCGAGCACAACCTGGACGTTATCAAGGCTGCAGACTGGATTGTCGACATGGGGCCGGAGGGTGGCGCCGGCGGCGGCACCGTCGTGGCGCAAGGCACGCCGGAAGACGTCGCGAAGGTGGAAGAGTCCTACACGGGACAATTCCTCAAGGAGTTGCTGCCGCACTAGCCCGCGGCGTGCTTTAGACTCATGCGAATGAAAAAGTCGTTTCTGTGCGCAGGACTCATCCTCCCGCTCGCCGCATGCTCGCCAGCGCAGGAGCAGCCTTCCGATGCCCCCGCAGCCGCCGCTGGGGCCTCCGCCGCGGCGTCTGTGTCGGGCGAGTCAGGCCGCGCGGGGATTGAACGGCGTCTCGACGACCTCGTGGCCGACCTCGTTAAAGAACACCACGGTGCGGAGGTGGGCATCGCGCTCACGGATGCGCAGGGTACGCTCGCCGCCGGTGCGCCCGGCAAGGGCCCAGCGTGGTCCACCATCAAGGTTCCCATCGCTATTACCGCGCTGCGCGACGGTGCGACGACCGACCTCGTCGACGCAGCGATCACAGAGTCCGATAACGACGCGGCCTACGCACTGTGGTCCAAGGTGAAGTGGAGCGAGGACAACGCCACCGCCGCCATCGACGAAGTGCTCGCCGAGGGCGGCTCGAAAGCCACGTGGCAAAAGCCGGACGCGAACGGCGACGTGAGTTTTGGCTATGCCGAATGGCTCATCAAGGATCAGGCGACCTTTGCGGCGCACCTCAACTGCGTGGCCGATCACAAGCAGGTCTCGCGCGCAATGGGCGATATCGTCGAGTGGCAGCAGTATGGTCTCACCGCACTGGACAACACGCGTGCGAAGGGCGGCTGGGGCTTTGACGAGGACAGCGGACGCTATACCCAGCGTCAGTTCGGTGTCCTTGACGTGGGGGACACGAAGTCAGACGCGCATGGCTCCATCGGTATAGCGCTCACCGTGGTCTACAACGATATGGATGACTTTGGTTCCGAGCAAGACGCCTACGACGACGCGGTCAAGGCCCTTGACGACGCAGCGGGCGACCTCAAGGACATGATTTCCGAGGGTATCGACGACGGAACGCTCACCCCAGTTCACGACTGCGACGGCTTGCCGCGTGCACATGCAACCTCTGCGCCGGAGCACGCCTCGGAGAAAGGGGCATCGGTAAGCGCGGCGACGAGTTCCGAACCCGCCAGCTCGAGCCGTAGGCCAGCGGCGAACTCGGCGCGGAACTAGGCGGCGTGGCGAATTTGGTTCCGCGGGTCGGTGGTGTTAGTCTTAGTTCCACTACCGCCCGCAGAACCTTCCAGGAGGTCTCGGGTCACAAGCGGAGTTTCTCCCACCTGATGCCGCGTCTCACGCGTTGGCTCAAGGTAAAAGGGTCACCAGGCTTTCGGGTTTGGCAATTCTTTCGAGAGCTCCCGGCTGTGCACGCACAGACCGGGATTTTCGTTTGTGGTCGAGGTAGGCACACTACGAATCATCTTTATCAAGGAGACCACAATCAGCGCTGAAGCTCGCATTAATGAGCGTATCCGAGTGCCCGAGGTCCGACTCGTCGGCCCGGGCGGTGAACAGGTGGGCATCGTCCGTACCGATGATGCTCGCAAGCTCGCTTATGAAGCAGACCTAGATCTGGTCGAGGTTGCACCGAAGGCCAAGCCGCCGGTCGCCAAGATCATGGACTACGGCAAGTACAAGTACGAGCAGGCCCAGAAGGCTCGCGAGGCTCGCAAGAACCAGCAGCAGACTGTGGTGAAGGAACAGAAGTTCCGTCCGAAGATCGATGAACACGACTACGAGACCAAGAAGTCGAACGTGGTGCGCTTCCTGGAGAAGGGTTCCAAGGTCAAGGTGACCATCATGTTCCGTGGCCGCGAGCAGTCGCGTCCGGAGCTGGGTTTCCGCCTGCTGGAGCGTCTCGCCGAGGACGTCCAAGAAGTTGGCGTCGTCGAGTCGCGCCCCAAGCAGGATGGTCGCAACATGACCATGGTTTTGGGACCAGTCCGCAAGGGCAAGAAGTAGAACGAACAGAACTTTCGGGAATTAAGGACTTAACTCTCATGAAGCAGAAGACCCACAAGGGCATGGCCAAGCGTATTAAGGTGACCGGTTCCGGCAAGCTGCGCCGTGAGCAGGCTGGTCGTCGCCACCTGCTCGAGGGCAAGCCCTCCAAGCAGACCCGTCGCCTCAAGGGCGAGAAGGATGTCGCTCAGAACGACATCAAGCGCGTTAAGCGCCTGCTCGGCCGCTCCTAATAGCGCCGAATCAACCCACACTCAATAAACCACTAGATTTTTTAAGGAAGTATTACTGTGGCACGAGTCAAGCGCTCCGTTAACGCTAAGAAGAAGCGTCGCGCAATCCTCAAGTCCGCTAAGGGCTACCGCGGCCAGCGTTCCCGCCTTTACCGTAAGGCCAAGGAGCAGTGGCTGCACTCCATGACCTACGCTTACCGCGATCGTCGCGCCCGTAAGTCTGAGTTCCGCAAGCTGTGGATCCAGCGCATCAACGCTGCTGCCCGCATGAACGACATCACCTACAACCGTCTCATCCACGGCCTGCGCCTGGCTGAGATCGAGGTTGACCGCAAGATCCTCGCTGACCTTGCCGTTAACGACTTCGAGGCATTCTCCGCTCTCTGCGAGGCCGCTAAGGCTGCGCTGCCGGAGGACGTCAACGCTCCGAAGGCTGCCTAATTACTTAGGCTGAAGCTTCTTATGCCTCCTTCCACGTTTCTCGTGGAAGGAGGCGTTTGCGTTGTCTAAGCAGGCTTGTAAGGAAACACGCATGAAGGCAAAGAGTTGGATGGGGGGCATTGCTCGGAGCGTGGGGCGGATTCGCTGGCGCGCCCGTGTGCTTTTAAGGCGTTGCGTTGGAACACTCAACCGATGCGGCTCGCAGCTTTGGGTTTATGGCGCCTTGGGGCCTCCGTTTGGGCCTGAGGCGCCATAAAACCAAAGTTGGCGTCGTGTGGCAGTAGCGCGCTATGTCTGGCTCGGGGTTGCGCCCGGCGCGGCTCCGCGAGCGAGGAGGTTGGAAGGGGCTCTGGCGTGGCTGATAGATTTGGGGGCATGAACCTCGACTTCGATAATGCCTTTACTGAGCGCACCCCGCGCATCGTCAACGCCGCCAAGCTGCACCGTTCCAAGGAGCGCAAGAAGGCAGGAAAGTTCATTATCGAGGGCGAAAATGCCGTCGACGCAGCAGTGTCGACCGGCGCCGCCACGGATATCTTTGTCACCGAGGCCGCCGCGCAGCGCTTTGACTATATCTTGACGGCCGCTGGCTACATGGACGTCTACGTCCACCCGATTACGGATAAGGCGGCGAGGCACCTGTCCGATACCGCAACGACCACGGGCCTCTTCGCGCTGTGCAAGCCCGTGTTGTGGTCCGCCGGCAAGATCCTCGCTGGCAAGCCGCGGCTGGTCTCCGTGCCCGTGCTGACCTCCGAGCCGGGTAATGCGGGCACGCTCATCCGTACCTCGGACGCGATGGGCGCGGACGGCGTCATCTTCGCGGGGGAGACGGTGGACCCTCTGGGCTGTAAGGTGGCGAGGGCATCGGCAGGCTCGCTGTTCCATGTCCCCGTTGCGCGCGAGCAGAACATTAAGGACGTGCTGGGACAGCTGCGAAAGTCCGGCATGCAGATCCTCGCTACGGCGGCCGATGGGGAAGTAGACCTCGCGGAGGCTGACCTCACCCAACCCACCGCTTGGCTCTTTGGCAATGAGGCCCACGGCTTGGGCGAGTTGCTCGAGGAAGCCGACGTCCGCGTGCGCATTCCCATCCGGGGCCGCGCTGAGTCCCTCAACCTCGCGACGGCGGCATCGATTTGCCTGTACGAGTCTGCGCAAGCGCTGAATTCTTCAGGCGCCTAACGCGTCGCTTGTGCGCCGTGCGCTTGCTCTTGACAACCCCCAAGTCGCTGGGGCGGGAGCCGTGACCCTCTGCGTCATTGCCGCGGAAGGAGCTGGTGGCTATGTGTGGCGGAAGATGACGTACCACGCCCGCCGGGACCGTTCTACTATGCCTGTGCACGGGGCGCCTATCCCGGTTGCCTGTCGGACTATTGAACTGCGCTAAGATAGCGGGCGTTAGTTTTCGCGCAAGAAGAAGGTTTTAAGGCACGTGTCCGACACTCCTCAGATCGAATTGACCGAAGCTGCGCTGGGCGCGGCTGCCGAATCCGCCATCGCGGCCTTCGACGCCGCTACGACGCTCGATGAGCTCAATGCCGCTCGCCGCGAGCACCTGGGTGACCAGGGCTATATCCCGCGGGCCCGCATGTCGCTGGGCCAGCTGCCGAAGAACGAGCGCAAGGACGCCGGCAAGGCCGTCAACATGGCCCGCGGCCGCATGGAAAAGCGCTTCGCACAGGTCAAGGAGGTGCTCGAGGCGCAGGCGCGTGAGGCACAGCTCAAGGCCGAGACCGTTGACGTTACGGTACCGACCACTCGCGCACAGACCGGTGCGCTGCACCCGATTACGACGCTGTCCGAGCGCATCGCCGACATCTTCATCGGCATGGGCTGGGAGATCGCGGACGGTCCCGAGGTCGAGGCCGAGTACTTCAACTTCGACGCGCTGAACTTCAAGCCGGACCACCCGGCCCGTACCCTGCAGGACACTTTCCACGTCTCGACGGCAGGATCCAAGCAGGTTTTGCGCACGCACACCTCGCCGGTGCAGGTGCGTACGATGCTCTCGCGCGACGTTCCGCTGTACATCGCCTGCCCGGGCCGCGTGTTCCGCACGGATGAGCTCGACGCGACGCACACTCCGGTCTTCCACCAGGTTGAGGGTCTTGCCGTGGACAAGGGTCTGACCATGGCGCACTTGCGCGGCACGCTCGACCACCTGGCCAAGGTCCTCTTTGGTCCGGAGACGAAGACGCGCATGCGCACCAACTACTTCCCGTTCACCGAGCCCTCGGCCGAGGTCGACGTCTGGTTCCCGAACAAGAAGGGCGGCGCCGGCTGGATCGAGTGGGGTGGCTGCGGCATGGTCAACCCCAACGTGCTCCGCGCCGTGGGTGTGGATCCGGAGGAGTACACCGGCTTCGCGTTCGGCATGGGCCTGGAGCGCACCCTCCAGTTCCGTAACGGCCTTACTGACATGCGCGACATGGTCGAAGGCGACGTTCGTTTCACCCTGCCGTTCGGCGTGCAGGCATAACCAAGAACCCAGAAAGGAAGAAAAGAACAATGCTTATTTCCCAGAGCTGGGTCACCCGCCTGCTGGATGCAAAGAACCCGGGCTGGTCCGTTACCGCCGAGGACCTCGACGCTGGCTACGTCCGCGTCGGCTTCGAGACCGAGGGCTACGAGCACCTGCCCGAAATCAAGGGCCCGCTCGTCATCGGCCGCGTCGAGTCCTTCGAGGAGCTCGAGGGCTTCAAGAAGCCCATCCGCTACTGCCAGGTCAACGTGGGCGACGCCAACGGCACGGGTGAGTTGCAGGGCATTATCTGTGGCGCCCGCAACTTCCGTCTCGGCGACTACGTCGTCGTCTCGCTTCCGGGCGCGGAGCTGCCCGGCGGCTTCAAGATCGCTGCGCGCAAGACCTACGACCACATCTCCAATGGCATGATGTGCTCGGCCGCGGAGCTCGGCATGTCCGAGAACTCCGCGGGCATTATCACCTTGGGCGAGGAGGTCGCTGACCTCGTGGGCCAGGACGCCCGTCCGGTTATCGGACTCGACGACACCGTCTTCGACGTCAACATCACGCCGGACCGTGGTTACGCGCTTTCGTTGCGTGGCCTCGGCAGCGAGGTTGCCTCTGCCTTCGGCCTCGAGTACGCCTGCCCGGCCGAAGATCCCTCCGTCGTGGGCATCGATGTCTCCGGCGTTCCGGCACCGAGCGGTGAGCTCATCGATGTCGACCTCAAACCGGAGACCAAGGCCGTGCGCTTTGGCCTGCGTAAGGTCACCGGCATCGACCCGAACGCCCGCACGCCGTTCTGGATGGAGCGCGAGCTCATGCTGTGCGGTCAGCGCCCAGTCAACCCGGCGACGGACGTGACCAACTACGTCATGCTCCTGCTCGGCCAGCCCATGCACGCTTTCGACGCGAACGCCATCGAGGGTAACCTCGTCGTGCGTAACGCGCAGGCGGGCGAGAAGTTCGAGACCCTCGACCATGTGAAGCGCGAGCTTGACGCAGAAGACGTCGTCATCTGCGATGACAATGGCATCCAGTCCCTCGCGGGCGTCATGGGCGGTACCAAGTCCGAGATCGCGGACGACACCATGGACGTCTATTTCGAGGCCGCGAACTGGGATCCGATCACCGTGGCGCGCACCTCGCGCCGGCACAAGCTGTCCTCTGAGGCGTCGCGCCGCTTTGAGCGCGGCGTGGACCCGGCCATCGTCGAGGCTGCCCTCGATATCGCCTGCGCGCTGCTGGTGCAGATCGCCGGCGGCACCATCGAGTCCGGCCGTACGCTCGTGGGCGAGGTTCCTGCGCGCGAGCAGATCACGCTGCGGGCCGCGAAGCCGGCCGAGTACGCGGGCGTTGACTACTCGCGTGAGACCGTCATGAGCCGTCTCTACGAGGTGGGGTGCGAGATCGAGCAGTCTGGTGAGAACCTCCTGGTCACCCCGCCGACGTGGCGCTCCGACATCACGATGGACGTCGACCTCATCGAGGAAATCCTGCGCCTCGGGGGTCTGGAGGATATCCCGACCATCCTGCCGACCCCGGTGGGCGGCCGCGGTCTCACCCCGGCTCAGAAACGTCGCCGCGCCATAGGCCACGGCCTGGCCTACGCGGGCTACGCCGAGGTCATCCCGGCGCCGTTCGTCCGCAACGACACCTTCGACGTGTGGGGCCTGGACGCTGATGACGAGCGCCGCAAGACCGTCGAGGTCCAGAACCCGCTCGAGGCCGACAAGGCTATCCTGTCCACGACGCTGCTGCCGAACCTCCTCGAGACCATCGCTCGCAACGTCGCTCGCGGCCGCACGGATCTGGCCCTTTACGGCCTGCAGCAGGTCTCCTTCAAGCGTGCGGATGCTTCGCCGATGCCGTCGGTCGAGTCCCGTCCGTCCGAGTCCACGGTCGAGGAGCTGCTGGGCACCCTTCCGTACCAGCCGCTACACGTCGCGACGGTCGCTTCCGGCAACATTGAACACGAGGGTCCCTGGGGCCAGGGCCGCGCGTACACCTACGCCGATTCCATCGAGTCCGCACGCCTCGTCGCGCGCGCCGCTGGCCTGGACCTGGCCGTTGAGTCGGCCTCCGAGCTGCCGTGGCACCCGGGCCGTTGCGCCGCCCTCAAGGTCGCGAACGCGGACGGCACGGTTGCTGCCGATGCCCCCATCGTCGGCTACGCCGGCGAGCTCCACCCACAGGTCGTTGAGGCCTTGGGCCTTCCGGCCCGTACCTGCGCCATGGAGCTCGACGTCACGGCGCTGCCGCTCGAGGAGCGCTTCCCGGCGCCGGTGCTCTCCGCTTTCCCGGCGCTGCACCAGGACATCGCCCTTGTCGTCGACGAAGCGACACCGGCCGAGGACGTGCGTCGCGTGATTGAAGAGGGCGCGGGCGACTTGCTCGAAAACGCTGCGCTCTTCGACGTCTTCCGTGGAGCGCAGCTGGGCGAGGGTAAGAAGTCTCTGGCCTTCACGCTGCTCTTCCGCGCGGGCGACCGCACGCTCACCGATGAAGAGGCCAACGAGCACCGCCTCGCCGCGGCCGAGCTGGCCAAGGAGCGTCTCGGCGCTGAGATGCGCGCGTAGTTACGTTTGCGTCTGAGGAACGGCACGACCATGTCGATGGTCGTGCCGTTTGCCTGTCGTGGGCGGAGCCGAGCGTACGCGCCTGTGGTCGACCATGGCACCGGAGCGCGGGCGGAGTGCGTTGCGCTGTCTGTGCTGACGGAATGTTGTGTGCCACGGAGCGGTGTCCAGTGAGGTGTTCGACGAAATAATGTTGCACACAGGGTGATGCGGATCATATTTTGGGAGTGGAATTGTTTCCCAAACTCAAGGACCTATCATGACCCATCGCTTCTTTTCCTCTTTGGCCCGCAGGGCAGCCGCCGTCCTCGGCGGTACCGTGCTGGCCAGTGCGCTGTTGGGAGCCCCGGCTGCTCAGGCGCAGAATCTGCGCGGCCTGTCGAACGCGGACGGCACCATTCAGTGTGAATACGGCGACGTGGGTGGCACGTACATCCGCTGCCACAGCCCGGGCGCACGCGCCACGCGCACTGAGTGCAATCCACCCAACTATCTCGTTCCGCGCGTTCAGTATTCCAACGGTGAGTCGTGGGCGGACTGCTTCAATCAGGGGCTGTCGGTGACGAACTCTAAGAAGCTGCGCCCGGGCGAGGTATTCCAGTTCAAGGAGCTTGCGGTCATCGCTGACCTGCAGGGTGGCCTGCACCTGGTGAGCCCTAGTGGTTACGCCGGTTACGTGGGCAAGACGGCTATTGATGATGCCTCCGGCATGGGCAAGGTGTCTTCCCGCGCTGTCTAAGGAAGCGCATCGGGCCGACACCGCGCCGCTTCGAGTGACGCCGCGTGCGACTCGGGGCGGTGCGTCGTGCGGCGTGGGGGATTCGGTCGGGGGAAAGAAATAGCGCCTGCATAATTTACAGTCGATTGCATATTTGCTAGGATGTCTCCATGGCTATCACAGTTGCAGTTGCAGGCGCCTCCGGTTACGCCGGTGGCGAAGTCTTGCGCCTTCTTTTGAATCACCCGGCGTACCTGTCGGGTGAGCTCGAGATTGGCGCCCTGACCGGACACTCCACCGCGGGGGAGTCCGTGGGCGCGCTTATGCCGCACCTTCCGCAGCTGCGCGAGCGACGTATCGTCGATACGACTGTCGAGAACCTCGCCGGCCACGACGTTGTCTTCTTGGGTCTGCCGCACGGCCACTCCGCGGAGATCGCCAAGACGCTGGGGGAGGAGGTTCTCGTCATCGACTGTGCCGCGGACTTCCGTTTGAAGGATAAGGCGGCCTGGGACGCCTACTACGACGGCGAGTACGCGGGCAGCTGGCCCTACGGCATCCCGGAGATGCCGGGGCACAGGGAAGCCATCGCGCAATCCAAGCGCGTGGCCGTGGCCGGATGTTTCCCCACGACCACAACGCTGGGTGCGTTGCCGGCCGTCGCCAAGGGGCTCATCGAGCCGGACATCTCGGTAATCGCCGTGACCGGCGTGTCCGGCGCGGGCAAGAAGGCCTCCGTGGCGCAACTGGGCGCAGAGACGATGGGCAACGTGCGCGCGTACAAACCGGGCGGCTCGCACCGCCACACGCCGGAGATGGTGCAGAACCTCTCCGAGTACTCGCAGCAGGGTCCAGTCGCCGTGAGCTTTACGCCTGTGCTGGCGCCCATGTCGCGCGGCATCCTTGCGACGATCACAGCCAAGCTTGCCCCAGGCGTGGACGCTGCGGCGGTGCGCGCAGCATACGAAGAGTTCTACGCAGACGAACCGTTCTGCCTCGTGCTGCCGGAAGGCCAGCAGCCGGAGACCCAAAACGTGGTGGGGTCCAACATGGTCCACATCCAGGCGCACGTCGATGGCATCACGGGTCGCCTCATCGTCACGGCAGCGCTCGACAACTTGTGCAAGGGTACCGCCGGTGGCGCGGTGCAGTGCATGAACCTGGCGCTCGGCCTGCCGGAGACCGCAGGGCTGCCGCAGGCGGCGGTGGTCCCCTAAAGGGGCGGATTGACGATATTGAGCCAACTAGATGCAGGGTGAAGAGGAAAATAGAAACATGACTATCGGTGTACTCGCAGCGCAGGGTTTCGCGGCCGGCGCGACGACGGCAGGAATCAAGCCGTCCGGAAAATCAGACATGGCACTCGTGGTCAATGAGGGCCCGGAATTCAACGCCGCCGGCGTCTTTACGCGCAACCGCGTCAAGGCCGCACCCGTGAAGTGGTCGCAGAAGATTATTGCTGATGGATCGCTCCACGCGCTCGTCATCAACGCAGGCAACGCGAATGCGTGCAACGGCGCTCAAGGTGACGAGGACGCGCAGGCGATGGCCGAGGCCACGGCGCAGGCGCTAGGCGTTGATGGCACGGACGTCGCGGTGTGCTCGACGGGCCTCATCGGCGAGCCCATGCCTATGGACAAGGTGCTCGCGGGTATCGAGTCCGTAACAAAGCTCGGCGCGGCGGGCAACGACGCCGCGATGGCAATTATGACGACGGATACGGTCTCTAAGGAAGTCGGTGTCGAAGGCAACGGGTGGACCCTCGGCGGCATGGGCAAGGGCGTGGGCATGATGGCGCCAAACCTCGCCACCATGCTCGTGTGTCTCACCACGGACGCGAAGGTGACGCCGAAGGCTCTGCGTGCGGCGCTGGAGGCGGCATCGGCAGTAACGTTCAATACCTTGGACGTGGACGGCTCGACGTCGACGAACGACACCGTCATCATCATGGCCAACGGTGCGTCCGGCGTGGAACCTACCCAGGAGGAGCTCAACGCGGCGGTACTCGAGGCCTGTGCCGGCCTAGCCGACATGATGCAGGCTGATGCCGAGGGCGTGACCAAGCGCGTGAAGATCACCGTCGAGGGCGCCGATTCGGACGCCGAGGCGCTCAACGCCGCGCGCACCATTGGCCGCGACAACCTGTTTAAGTGCGCGATGTTTGGCTCAGATCCGAACTGGGGCCGCGTACTCGCAGCCGTGGGCATGGCGGATGCCGCCATGGAACCGGAGAAGATTTCCGTCTTCTTCAATGACCAGCCGGTGTGCGTGAACTCCACTAGCGCGCCTGGTGCCCGCGATGTGGACCTCTCCGGCGAGGATATCGACGTGCGCGTCGACCTCGGCACCGGCGGACCGGGCTCCGCCTTCGTGCGCACGACTGACCTCTCCCACGCCTACGTCGAGATCAACTCGGCGTACAGTTCCTAAGGCGGCCGATACCATGATGAAAGGTCTTACCGATCAGGATCGTGCGACAGTCCTCTCTGAGGCACTGCCGTGGCTTCAACACTTCCGCGACAAGATCGTCGTCGTGAAGTACGGCGGCAACGCGATGGTGGACGACTCGTTGCGGGAAGCATTCGCCAAAGACATGGTTTTCCTGCGCACCGTGGGCGTCAAGCCCGTGGTCGTTCACGGCGGCGGGCCTCAGATTTCCCAGATGCTGGCACGCACGGGCCTGGAAGGCGAGTTCAAAGGTGGCTTTCGCGTCACCACTCCCGAGGTTCTTGAGGTCGTACGGATGGTGCTCTTTGGAAAGGTGGGCCGCGAACTCGTGGGGCTCATCAATTCCTACGGCCCCTATGCGGTGGGCACCTCCGGCGAGGATGCCGGGCTCTTTACCGCCGAAAAACGACTGGTAGAAGTCGACGGGACTCCCACGGATATCGGCCAAGTCGGCGATATCGTTGACGTTAATCCAGCAGCCTTGATGGATATCATCGATGCGGGCCGGATTCCGGTGGTCTCGACGATTGCGCCGGGCACCGACGGCGAGGTTTACAACATCAACGCTGACACCGCAGCGGGTGCGCTGGCCCAAGCAATCGGCGCGGAGCGCCTGCTCATCCTCACCAATGTTGAGGGCCTCTATACCGACTGGCCAGACCGCGATTCCTTGGTGTCCAAGATTGAAGCGGCGCAACTCGCGTCCCTGCTGCCGCGGCTCGATTCGGGCATGATCCCCAAGATGGAGTCGTGCCTGCGGGCCGTCGAAGGTGGCGTCGCCGCTGCCCACGTCATCGACGGCCGTTCGGCCCACGCCGTGCTCCTTGAGCTGCTTACCCCCGGCGGCATCGGCACGATGGTGTTGCCCGATGACTACAACCGCAACGAATACCCCGACGGAACCATCTTCAGGAAGGACGATCGCGCATGAGCGACAACAACAAGGGCCTCGTAGCCCGGTGGGGCGACAACCTCATGGACAACTACGGCACGCCGCCCATTGGCATTGTCTCCGGCTACGGCTCCATCCTCGTAGGCGAAGACGGCAAGGAATACATCGACTTACTCGCCGGCATTGCCGTCAATGCGCTGGGACAGGCACACCCCAAGGTCGTTGAGGCCGTCACGGAACAGATCTCTACGTTGGGTCACGTGTCTAACCTCTTCGCGTCGCAGCCGGTTATCGACGTGGCGGAAAAACTGCGGGCTCGTGTCGGAGATACTTCTGCCCGCGTTATCTTTGCCAACTCCGGCGCCGAAGCCAACGAGGCGGCCTTCAAACTCGCGCGTCTGACTGGCCGCCGGCGCATACTGGCCGCTGAACACGGTTTCCATGGCCGCACGATGGGCTCGCTCGCGATGACGGGGCAGCCCAGCAAGCGGAAGGCCTTTGAACCGATGCCCGGTGGAGTGGAGTTTTATCCCTACGGGGATATCGACTACTTGCGAAAGCTCGTAGAGATGAACCCCTCGGACACCGCAGCTATCATCCTGGAACCGATTCAGGGCGAAACCGGGGTCATCCCGGCGCCGGAGGGCTTTCTCCAGGGGGTGCGCGCTCTCTGTGATGAAAATGGGATGCTCATGATCGTCGACGAGGTGCAGACCGGAGTCGGCCGTACGGGCGAATTTTTTGCGCACACGGCGGCCGGGGTTAAGCCCGATGTCATCACTATGGCGAAAGGGCTCGGCGCCGGGTTACCTGTTGGCGCGTGTATAGCACGGGGAGCGGCAGCGAAACTATTCACGCCGGGATCGCACGGTACGACATTCGGCGGAAACCCGGTAGTCTGCGCAGCGGCCAACGTTGTACTGGACTTATTGGACGAGGACTTCTTGGCAGAGGTAGCGCGCAAGGGCGAGCTATTTGTGCGTGAGCTGAGCACAATACCGTATATTATGCAGATCCGCGGACGAGGGCTTATGCTGGGAGCCGTATTAAATGCACCCGTGGCCAAGCAGATTGTCGCGAAGGGGCTTGAGCACGGACTCATCCTCAACGCGCCGGCAGCTGACGTTATTCGTTTGACGCCGCCGCTCATCATCACCGACGAGGAAATTACTCGGGCAGCCGCGGGACTGGCAGCCGTTGTCGAGGAGATTGAAAAGGAGGAAGCCTAGACCATGCGCCATTTTCTCGTAGACGATGATCTGTCGCCGGCGGAGCAAGCAGAGGTGCTCGACCTTGCTGCACAGATGAAGGTGGACCGCTTTGCGCACCGCCCTCTCGAAGGCCCGCAGTCGGTTGCCGTGCTCTTCGATAAGACATCGACGCGCACTCGCTTCTCCTTTGAAGCAGGTATCGCGGAGCTGGGCGGCCACGCTGTTGTGACCAACACTGGATCGACGCAAATGGGCAAAGGAGAGACGCTGCAAGACACGGCGGCGGTGCTCTCCCGTTATGTTTCGGCCATTGTGTGGCGCACCTATGACCACGCCAATTTTGCGGCTATGGCGGAGACTACGCGCGTGCCGCTCATCAACGCGCTGTCTGAGGATTTCCATCCGTGCCAAATCCTCGCCGACTTGCAGACGATCCGTGAGAACTTTGGAGCCACCCAAGGGTTAAAGGCGGTCTACCTCGGCGATGGCGGCAACAACATGGCCAACTCGTACATGATTGGTTTCGCCACCGCCGGTATGGACATCGCTATTGTCGCGCCACCGGAGTTCCAACCCCGCGCAGAGTACGTGCAGCGCGCCGAAGCGCGAGCGGAGCTTACGGGGGCGACCGTGACGGTTACGGAGTCGCTTGACGCCGTTGCAGGTGCCAATGTTGTGATCACTGATACCTGGGTGTCGATGGGACACGAAAATGACGGGATCGACCGCCGGACGCCGTTCCTGCCGTACCAGGTCAACGGCGCTGTCATGGACCGTGCGGCGGAAAACGCCATCTTCCTGCATTGCCTTCCGGCGTACCGCGGCAATGAGGTGGCGGCCAGTGTCATCGACGGCCCGCAGTCGCGGGTATTCGACGAAGCAGAAAATCGCCTGCACGCGCAAAAAGCCGTGCTTGCGTGGCTGCTTCGCCACCAAAACGATTAACAAACGAGGAGATCAACCCCCATGCCCACCAACCCGGCCAATCGCAACGCGCGCCAAGCAAAGATTTTGGAAATCCTTGATCGCTCGCGCGTGACGAGCCAGGTGCAGTTGTCTGAAATGCTGCTCGAAGAAGGCATCGACATCACGCAGGCCACGCTGTCGCGTGACTTAGATGAGCTGGGGGCCAAGAAGGTCAAGCGGGACGGTGGTCGCTCGTTTTACATGGTGGGTGGTGAGCTCGAGCAGTTCGATGACCAGGTCAATGGACCGCGGGAGAAATTGCGTCGCATGCTCGATGAGCTCGTCACCACCACGGATCACTCAGGCAATATCGGCATGCTGCGCACACCCGCGGGCGCGGCGCAATACCTGGCGTCCTATATCGACCGTGCTGGGATTCCAGATGTTGTGGGCTGTATTGCTGGCGATGACACGATCTTCATCCTGGCTCGAGATCCGATCACTGGTGAGGAATTGGTGCGCAATTTGGTGCGTAATTAGTTGATGTTTTAGCCCTGCTCCCGCGCTGCGCCGCTGTCCGGCTCCCGCGGGTGGCAGGGCATGAGTGCCTCCACCGTCATAGACCATTTTCCGCGGTCAGGCGGTTGCACAGTGCGCGCGCAGTCATCATCGAAAGGGAGTGTTTTACATCCCGCATACGTTTCGTATATTATCGAGTCTATTGTATTATTTCCACAATCTCGCAAGGAGATAGAAACCATGACTGCACGCGTTGTGCTCGCGTACTCCGGTGGCCTGGATACCTCGGTCGCCATTCCGTACCTCGCTAAGATGACCGGCGGCGAGGTCATTGCCGTCTCGCTCGACCTAGGCCAGGGTGGCGAGGATATGGAGTCCGTGCGTCAGCGCGCACTGGACTGTGGCGCCGTGGAGTCCATCGTCGTGGACGCCAAGGACGAGTTCGCAGACAACTACTGCCTGCCGGCCATCCAGGCCAATGCCATGTACATGAAGCAGTACCCGCTGGTCTCTGCTATTTCCCGCCCGCTCATCGTCAAGCACCTCGTTGAAGCTGCCCAGGAGCACGGCGGCACGCATGTCTCCCACGGCTGCACCGGTAAGGGCAATGACCAGGTCCGCTTCGAGGTCTCCTTCCGCGCCCTCGACCCGTCCCTGGAGATCATTGCACCGGCGCGTGACTACGCCTGGACTCGTGATAAGGCGATTGCCTTCGCTGAGGAAATCAAGCTGCCCATCGAGCAGTCTGCGTCCTCGCCGTTCTCTATCGACCAGAACGTCTGGGGCCGTGCCGTCGAGACCGGCTTCCTCGAGGACCTGTGGAACCCGCCCACGAAGGATCTCTACGCCTACACCGAGGATCCTGCCCTGGGCAACGCCCCGGACGAGGTCGTCATTTCCTTCGAGGAAGGCAAGCCTGTCGCCATCGACGGCAAGAAGATGACCGTCCTGCAGATTATCGAGGAACTCAACCGCCGCGCCGGCGCTCAGGGCATCGGCCGCCTCGACATGGTCGAGGACCGCCTCGTGGGCATTAAGTCCCGCGAGATTTACGAGGCACCGGGCGCCATCGTCCTCATCAAGGCCCACGAGGCCCTCGAAGACGTCACCGTGGAGCGCGAGCTCGGCCGCTACAAGCGCCTCGTCGACTCCCGCTGGTCCGAGGAGGTCTACGACGGTCTGTGGTTCAGCCCGCTCAAGCGCTCCCTCGACGCCTTCATTGGCGAGACCCAGAAGACCGTCTCGGGCGATATCCGCATGGTTCTGCACGCGGGTACCGCCACCGTCAACGGCCGCCGCTCCTCCCAGTCGCTGTACTCCTACGATCTGGCCACCTACGACACGGGCGACACCTTCGACCAGACCGCAGCCAAGGGCTTTGTCCAGCTTCACGGCCTGTCCACCCAGATCTCCAACCAGCGTGACCGCGAGGGCGGTTTCCCCACCGGAAAGTAGGTTCACATGGAGCAGCACAAGACGAACGAAGGCGCGCTGTGGGGCGGCCGCTTCTCCGGCGGCCCGTCTGAGGCCATGTTTGCCCTGTCCGTGTCCACGCATTTCGACTGGGTGCTCGCTCCCTATGACGTGCTGGCCTCCAAGGCCCACGCCAAGGTCCTGCACAACGCCGGTCTGCTCACGGACGAGGATTTTGCCACCATGCTCAACGGGCTCACGCAGCTCGGCGAGAAGGTCGCTTCGGGCGAGTTCCGCCCGCTGCCCACAGACGAGGACGTCCACGGCGCCATGGAGCGCGGCCTCATCGATATCGTTGGCCCCGAGGTCGGCGGCCGCCTGCGCGCGGGCCGTTCCCGCAACGACCAGGTCGCCACCCTCTTCCGCATGTGGGTCCGCGACGCCGTGCGCGACATCGCCATCCAGGTCACTGAGCTTGTCGATGCCCTCTCGGCCCAGGCCGCAGCCCACCCCGATGCCATCATGCCGGGCAAGACCCACTCCCAGGCCGCCCAGCCCGTCCTGCTTGCGCACCAGCTGCTCGCGCACGCGCAGCCGCTGCTGCGTGACTGCGAGCGTATCCAGGATCTTGACAAACGCCTGGCCATCTCGCCCTATGGCTCGGGTGCCCTGGCGGGTTCCTCGCTGCACCTGGACCCGGAAGCCATTGCGGAGGAGCTCGGCTTCGATTCCGCTGCGGAGAACTCCCTTGACGGTACGTCCTCGCGTGACTTCGCGTCCGAGACGGCCTTCGTCCTGGCTCAGATTGCGATCGACATGTCGCGTCTGGCGGAGGAGATCGTCTACTGGTGCACGCCGGAGTACGGCTATGTGACTCTCGACGACGCATGGTCGACGGGCTCGTCAATTATGCCGCAGAAGAAGAACCCGGACGTCGCCGAGCTCACGCGCGGCAAGACCGGCCGCCTCATCGGAAACCTCACCGGCCTTCTGGCAACCCTGAAGGCGCAGCCACTCGCGTATAACCGCGATTTGCAGGAGGACAAGGAGCCCATCGTGGACTCCGTGGCGAACCTCAACCTGCTGCTGCCCGCGTTGACCGGCCTAGTCTCTACGTTGACCTTCCACGAGGACCGCATGCGCGAACTGGCCCCTCGTGGTTACACCTTGGCCACTGACTTGGCCGAGTGGATGGTGCGCCAAGGGGTGCCGTTCCGTGAGGCACATGAGGCATCGGGAGCATGCGTGCGCATCGCCGAGTCCCGTGGCGTTGACCTTATCGAGCTGACCGATGAGGAGCTCGCCAGTGTCGACGCGCGACTGACACCGGCTGTACGCGAGGTACTTACTATCGACGGTGCGGTTGCGTCGCGCTCAACGAAGGGCGGCACCGCCGGTGTCCGCGTCGCCGAGCAGCGAGCCAATGTCGATGAACTTGCCGCCGACTTTCGGTCGTGGGCCGCCACCCCGGTGATACCCCACAAGTAAACGGCATATCCCCCGGACGTGGGGGTTAACGATAGTCCTATTGAAAATGGCCCAGCACGTAGTGTGCTGGGCTTTTTTGTGTCTCGCTACTCTGTGTCAAGTGAGACACGACTTAAAATAAGTGAAACCAGTCACTGAAAAGCGTGCTTTTCGTTACTCTTCTATGTCGGCGAAGGTTTTCGCGAAGAAATTTACTAACTGTCTGTGAAGGTACACCGCATGTCTATAACTTCTCGTCCGGCGCCCTCAGAAGAGGGACGCGCGGTCTTTGACGCTGAGGATCATGGTCTTCAGCAGGGAATGGGCAAGCGCCAGCTGCAGATGATTGCCATCGGCTCCGCCATCGGCACAGGTCTTTTGCTTGGCTCAGGTAGCCGTCTGCAAACTGCTGGCCCCTCGCTCGCCATCCTTTATCTCATTTGTGGCTTCTTTGGCTACATCATTCTCCGGGCCCTCGGCGAACTTATTGTCTACCGCCCGAGCTCTGGTTCCTTCGTTTCTTACGCTCGTGAGTTCTATGGAGAAAAGGCCGCCTTCGTCACGGGGTGGCTCTATTGGGGCAACTGGGCTATGACCCTCGTTGCCGACGCAACGGCGGTCGCGATTTACATCAAGTGGTTTGGCCAGTACACCACGTGGCTTGATGGAATTCCCCAGTGGACACTCGCCCTCGTCGTGGTCGGTTTCATCTTCTTCTTCAACATGCTCTCCGTCGCTATCTTCGGCAAGCTCGAGTATTGGTTCTCGATGATCAAGGTCGTTGCACTGGTGATCTTCATGCTCATTGCCATCGGCGTCCTCATTCTCGGCCACCCAGAGGGGACTCCCACCGGCTTTAGCCTCATTACGGACAACGGCGGATGGATGCCGAACGGCCTGCTGCCCGCAGTGATCGTAATTCAGGGCGTCGTGTTCGCCTACGCCGGCATCGAGCTCGTTGGCACCACCTCGGGTGAGACTGAGGACGTGCAAAAGCACATCCCGTCGGCCGTGAACTCGGTTCTCTTCCGCATCGTGGTGTTCTACTTCGGTTCTATCCTGTTGCTCACGCTCGTTCTTCCCTACACGGCATACGCCTCGGATACCTCACCGTTCGTCGTATTCTTCGAGTCACTCGGCATCCCGTACGCTGCCGCTATCTTCCAGTTGGTCGTGATTACCGCCGCCATCTCGTCGCTCAACGCCGGGCTGTATTCGACTGGGCGCATCATGTACAACATGTCGCAGGCTGGCTCCGGCCCTGCCTTTGGCAAGCGCATGTCAGACTCCGGCGTGCCCTACGGCGGCATCGTCATGGCTGTGCTCGTCGCACTAGCTGGAGTTTTCCTCAACTACGTGGTGCCCGAAATGGCCTTCGAAATCGTCTTGAACCTCGCAGCTCTTGGCACCCTCGCGTCGTGGGTCGCCATCGTTTTGGCACACCAGCGCTTTGTTCGTCTAGCCGCGCGCGGGAAGTTTACCCGCCCGGATTATCGCTCGCCCTTTGGCGTCGTTGGGGATTGGGTGACGGTGATCTTCGTAGGCATCGTCCTCGTGCTCATGGCCTTCGACTATCCCATCGGCTCCTATACGCTGCTCGCGACCATCGGCCTCATTCCCGTCTTCGTTGGCCTGTGGTTCTTGTGGCGTGACCGCATCAACGCCATCGCGGAGGAGCGCAAGCGCACGCATCTGCCAAGCTTCCGCTTTACGGCGGATCCGCACCAAGATCTGCACCCGAAGCGGTAACATCTTGCTTCGGCCACGCTGAACACATTTTGACTTTGAGAAAGGACTCATTTCCCCAATGATGATTAAGTTTGTCGACGTGACCAATATGGCCCGCTGGATCCAGCGTGATGGAGTTGAAAACATCATCACCGGCATGGTCGACTACCTCGAGCGCGACTACAAGCGCTGGGCTCGTTTCGACAAGATCCCGCGAGTAGCTTCGCATACGCCCTTTGGCGTAATCGAGCTCATGCCGACGTCCGACGGCGAGGAATACTCGTTCAAATATGTCAACGGCCATCCCTCCAACCCCGCACGCGGTTTCCAGACCGTGACTGCTTTTGGAGTTCTTGCGGACGTAGATAACGGTTATCCGACCTTCGAAGCGGAGATGACCCTTCTCACCGCCTTGCGCACTGCTGCAACGTCCGCGATGGTGGCAAAACACCTCGCCCGCCCGGATTCCAAGCGCATGGCCATGATCGGCGCTGGCTCTCAATCCGAGTTCCAGGCCTTGGGCTTCCGCGGTGTCCTCGGCATTGAGGATCTCACCATCTATGACATTGACCCAGCGGCGGTAGAGAAATTCAAGCGCAACCTCGAGCCGCTTGGCTTCAACATCACGGTGTGCTCGAGTGTTGATGAAGCAGTGGTAGGTGCCGACATCATCACCACATGCACGGCCGACAAAGCGCAAAACCAGATCTTGGCCGAGCGTCACGTCGCCCCCGGCGTGCACCTCAACGCGGTGGGCGGTGACTGCCCAGGAAAGACGGAGCTCGAGGAAAAGATCCTTGATATGTCGAAGGTGTTCGTCGAGTTCCCCGAGCAGACCCGTATCGAGGGCGAAATCCAGCAAAAGCCAGCAGACTTCCCAGTCGTCGAGTTCTGGAAGGTGCTTACCGGCGAAGAGACAGGTCGCGATAATCCTGAGCAGATTACGTTGTTCGATGACGTCGGATTTGCCATCAATGATTTCTCTGCGCTGCGCTATGTGCGCGATGCAGTTGCGGGGACGGATCTAGAATCTGAGATCGACATCATCGCTAATCCCGACGACCCAAAGGATCTCTTCTCACTCGTTGCCCACGTCCCAGCTCCGCTCTGATCTGGTCTGACCCGGGTCGTACCGGATGACTGGTGCGACCGCTCGAGGGGGTGAGTACGCCGCGCGTGCCTGACGCAGTCTGCGCGCGGCGTCCCGTGTACCCTATGAAGTTATGAGTCTCGATCCGAAGTTGCTAGAGGTCCTTGTTTGCCCGCAGGACAAGGGCCCTTTGACGTATCTGGAGGACAAGCAGGTGCTTGTCAATGAGCGCAAGGGGATTGCCTATCCCATCGAAGATGGCATCCCTGTCATGCTCGTCGATTCCGCCATGGCCTGGCCACCGGACGCCGCCTAGGCGCGAAATTTTCCACACGTCACAGCCGCGCACAGCGGCTACTTCGAAGAGAAAGATCACACTTCCATGAACATCATTGATGAGCTGCAGTGGCGCGGCCTCATTAATCAGTCCACCGACCTTGATACGCTCCGTGAAGCGTGCGAGAACCCCATCACGCTTTACTGTGGGTTCGACCCGACGGGCGATTCCTTGCACGCCGGCCACCTTGTCCCAATGATCATGTTGCGGCGTTTCCAAAAAGCTGGACACCACCCGCTGGCGCTGGCCGGTGGCGCAACCGGCTTCATTGGTGATCCCCGCGACGTGGGGGAGCGCTCCATGCTCTCCGAAGAAACCATTCAGCACAATCTCGAGGCCATTAAGAAGCAGCTGCGCCGCTTCGTCGACTTCGACGGTGAGAACCCCGCCGAGATGGTCAACAACGCTGATTGGACTGCGAACATGTCCGTCATCACCTTCCTGCGCGACGTGGGTAAGAACTTCTCGCTCAACACCATGCTCGACCGTGACACGGTCAAGCGCCGCCTGGAGTCCGACGGCATTTCCTACACGGAGTTTTCCTACATGCTGCTCCAGGCCAACGACTTCCTCACGCTGCACCGCGAGAAGGGTTGCGACCTGCAGATCGGCGGCGGCGACCAGTGGGGAAATATCGTCTCCGGTGTCGACCTTATCCGTCGCGTGGACGGCGACAAGGCCCACGCCCTGACCGTTCCTCTTGTCACCGACGCGCAAGGCCAGAAGTTCGGCAAGTCCACCGGTGGCGGCAAGTTGTGGCTCGATGCGGAGAAGACCTCCCCGTACGCCTGGTACCAGTACTTCCTCAACGCCGGTGATTCCGTGGTCATCGACTACCTGCGTTGGTTCACCTTCCTCACCCAGGAAGAAATCGCCGAGTACGAGGAGAAGGTCGCCAACGAGCCCTTCCGCCGCGAAGCCCAGCGCCGCCTGGCACAGGAGATGACGAACCTCGTTCACGGCGAGGATGCCACCAAGGCTGTAGAGCTCGCCGCCCAGGCTCTCTTCGGCAAGGCCGAACTCACCGAGTTGGACGAGGCCACCCTTGCCGGTGCTCTCCAAGAGACCACCGTCGCCGAGATCGCCGCTGGTGAACAGCGCACCATCGTCGATCTGCTCGTCGCCTCCGGTCTCGCCGACTCTAAGGGTGCGGCTCGCCGCACCATTAAGGAAGGCGGTGCCTACGTGAACAATGCACGCATTGAGTCCGAGGACTGGGAGCCGGCCGACGAGGATCTGCTCCACGGTTCCTGGCTCGTGCTGCGCCGCGGTAAGAAGAACTTCGCTGGTGCGAAGCTTGCCTAGCTAGCACAGCTGCAAGGTCGTTGGCTGTGGTTTCCACAGATTCACCGCCCTAAGTTCGTCCCCCTCGCCCTCGTGACGTGGGGGACTTCGTCTTTAACCTGCAGATTTGTGGGAAACAACGGAGCTGTGTAGATTATTTCAAGTCGCCGCGGAAACGAGGTGACAACGACATGAACTGCAGGTTGACAAGCCTTAAAGACTTGCACTACAGTGAGTGTGCGACTGCTTCGAGAAGGGGTATCCCGATAGGATGAAACTTTTTGAGTGCGGATGATGTTTGAGAACTCAATAGTGTGCCA